>CADBPA010000105.1 GCA_902796505.1 uncultured Ruminococcus sp. | reverse complement strand
TCCGTTTTTTGGTGGACCATCAAGGACTCGAACCTGGGACCAACCGGTTATGAGCCGGGAGCTCTAACCAACTGAGCTAATGGTCCATATGCGGCGTCCGCTCTTTGCGGATACCGTATATGCTATTATAGCAGAGAAATGTGAACAAATTGTGAACAAAATGAAGATTTATGAAAAAATCTGAAATCCGGCAAAAACGTCTGCCGGCGCTTGCGTTTCCCCGCCGCGAAAGCTCTTGACAAAACCGGGCGGTCGTGCTATGATGGTATTGATCAAAGTATTGACCAAAGTATTGATCAAAGCATTGATCAAAGTATTGAGCAAAGTATTGAGCAAAGTATTGACCAAAGCATTGACCAAAGCATTGATCCAAGAGAAACGCGCACGGCGATGAAATCGGGACGCGGCGGCAGAAAACGGCGCCGCAAGCCGTCCGGCAGGAGGTGTGGCGATGAGCAACAATTCGATTTTCAACGCGACCGTCTGTATCATGGGGATCCTGATCTTCCTGATCCATGCGGTCAACATCCTCATCAAGAAGAAACGGCGCAGGGACGAGCGCTGCCTTCTGGATTTTCTTTTGTTTACCGTTCTTCATTTTTCGGTCTATCTGGTCTTCACCTTTCTGAAAAACGATCACGCGAGCAACGCCTTCGTGATCGCCTTTTACACGGCGTTTTATATTTTCAATAACGTCGAGGCGTTTCTTCTCTTCCGCTATATGCTCCGTTATATGGAATGGAAGGAGAAGCGGAAGAAAAAACTTTTCCTCGTCAACGCCGTGATCTTTTTCGTCTTTGTGGCGCTCGACCTGATCAATATTTTTACCGGGATCTTCTTCGGCGCGCAGGACGGGCAGTATCTGCGCAGCAGGACGATGATCCTCTCGCAGGGCTACCAATTCGTCACCTTCGGCGTGATCTTCTACACGGCGGTGACCGACCGGAAGCTGAACGCCCGGGAGAAGATCGCCTTTTCGCTCTACTGCATCCTGCCGCTGATCGCGATCATCCTGCAGAATATTTTCAAGGGCTACGCGATCGCCTACGCCTCCATCCTCCTTGCCGCCGAGATCCTCTTTTTCTTCATCAGCGTGCAGAGAAACATCGCGCTGGCGGAAGAGCAGGAAAAGAACCGGGAATCGCAGATCCGGATCATGATGTCGCAGATCCGGCCGCACTTCGTCTACAACTCGCTCTCCGCCATCTCGACGCTGATCCCGATGGATCCGCCGCAGGCGAAATCGGCGCTCGACGCTTTCACCGATTATCTGCGCCTGAATCTCTCCTCGCTGACCGAGACCCGCCTGATCCCCTTCGAGGTGGAGCTTCAGCATATCAAGACCTACATTTCTCTCGAAAAAATGCGCTTCAAAGACCGCGTGAACGTGGTTTACAACGTCTGGACGACCGATTTCGACGTTCCGCCGCTTTCCATTCAGCCGATCGTGGAAAACGCGATCAAGCACGGGATCCTGAAAAAGATCGAGGGCGGGACGGTGACGATCACCGTCTGCGAGACGCCGCCCGCCTATATCGTCAAGATCAAAGACGACGGCGTGGGATTCGATATGGACGAGGTCGATTTCGCCGGAAACGAGCATATCGGACTCAACAACATCCGCTTCCGCATCGCCAAAATGAGCGCGGGAACGCTGACCGTGAAGAGCGAGCCGGGCAAAGGCACCGAGGTGACCGTCACCTTCGGAAAATAAGGAGATTCTTATGGAAGTATTATTGGTAGACGACGAGGAGCTGCAGCTTTTGCGGCTGAGGGACGAGGTGAAGAAGGTCCTTCCGTCGGCGCACCTGATCTGCTGCACCAATCCCGCACAGGCGCTGGAGGTCTGCAAAAAGGACAAGGTGGATATCGCGTTTCTGGATATTGAAATGCCGCTGATGAACGGCCTTCAGCTCGCCAGAAAGATCAAGTTTTATCATCCGGTCGTCAACGTCATTTTCGTGACGGCCTATTCGCAATACGCGCTGAACTCTTACGAGATCCACGCCTCCGGATATATCATCAAGCCGGCAAGTGAGGAAAAGATCCGCCGGGAGGTGGAGGGACTGCGCTATCCCATCGATCTCGACCTTTCCAAAAAGATCTACGTCAAGTGCTTCGGCAATTTCGAGGTCTTCTGCAACGGTCTGCCCATCCGCTTTCAGCGCAGCAAATCGAAGGAGCTTTTCGCCTATCTGATCGACCGCGAGGGCGCCGCCATCAACGTCAACGAGCTCAACGCGGTCCTCTGGGAGGAGGATCACAAATCCTATCTGCGCATGCTGATCGCGGACATCAAGGAAACGCTGCGGAGCGTCGGCGCCGAGGACGTCTTTATCAAACGATTCAACGAATGCTGTGTGGACGTGAGCAAGGTGGACTGCGACGCCTACGAATACAAGAACAACAACCCCGCCGCCATCCGGATGTATCGCGGCGAATATATGACGCAATATCCCTGGGCGATCTTTGAGGAATGATCCTTTCCCGCACGCGCGCCGCGCCCCGGCACACGCGCGCCGCGCCCCGGCGCGCGTAAAAACTAAATAGGTAGAAAACGTGTAGCACTTTTGTAGCACCCGATGTGGTATGATAAAAAAGTACTACCGTTTTTTTATTTCCGACCGCCCTGCCGCAGGGGGCTTTTCCCGGACGGCGGCGGTCTTACAAAAGGATGAAACGAATGAAGAAAAAACAAATTCTCATCGCCTGGATATTGTTCTGCCTCGCGTTCACGATCCTTCTGCTTTGCGGCTGCGACCGGCTGGTCTCGATCCGCGGCATCCGCATGAAGGAGGAGGATGCCGGGGAGATCGCGGTCGGCGATTTTTCGTATGAGGGCAGAAAGGTCGTCGTGGAGTATAACGGCGGCGAGAGCCGCGAGATCGACCTGACCGAGGAGATGATCCCTCCGGCGGAGCGGCTCAAATTCTACAAGGTCGGCGAGCAGCAGATCAAGGTCGTCTATCTCGACCGTTACGTGACCTCCTTTCATCTCAGCGTCAAGCGGCACATCTTTGAAGACGGATACGAGCTTGAGGGCTACACCGTGACCTACGACGGCAATCCGCACCGGGTAGAACTCAACCGCGAGCTGCCGGAGGGCGCCTCGATCGAATTCGAGTACGGAAACGCGTTCGTCAACGCCGGGCGGTATGAGATCGTCGGCGTCCTCAGCAAAGAGGGGTACGTTTCCAAAAAACTGACCGCCGAGCTCGTCATTGAAAAAGCCGAATACGATCTCACGGGGCTTCGGTTGGACGACCGCACCGTCGTGTACGACGGGTCCGCGCAGACCGTCGAGGCGAGCGGCGTTCCCGAAGGCGTGACCGTCTCCTACGACGTATACAGCGGCTCCGTCCGTCTCTCCGGCGCCGTGAGCGCGGGGGAATACCGGATCGTGGCGCATTTTCTCTCAGCCGATCCGAATTACGAAAAGATCGCCGACAGAGAGGCGAGCCTCGTCATCCGCAAAGCCGACTACGATATGTCCGCGGTCCGGTTTGAGGATCACGAAAAGACCTATGACGGCCTCGAATATGCGCCGGCGATCACAAAGGATTCGATTCTTCCGCAGGGCGTCAGCGTCAGCTATACCGTCTACCGCGACGGCGAACGCGTCCTGTCCGACGCCGGGGCGGGCAGTTATACGATGGTCGCCTCCTTCCGGGGCAATCAGATCAATTACAATCCCATCCCCGATCTGACCGCCGAGCTGACCGTCAAACGGCGTGTGATCGAGATCGACCGGCTGGTGACGATCGACGACAAGACCGTCAACTACGACGGAACAGTCCATTCGCTCTCGCTGTCCGGGCAGCTGCCGCAGGGAGTGACCGTCGAATTTGAAAACAACGACCGCGTCTACGCCGGCGAATATGAGGTCGTGGCGCACTTTGCCGCCGTCAGCGAAAACGAGACGGTGGACGTCGAAGAAAAGCGGGCATATCTCATCATCAACCAGATCAGCGGCTCGGTTCTGATCGACGGCCATGAGATCACCGAGGCCAATTTCCATTACGACAATATGACCTATCAGATGGAACTGATCGGTCTTGACACCTCGACGTACGGCATCCGTTCGCTGGCCTTCTATCTCGACGGCGAGGAGGAAAGCTCCCGGATCGAATGGGGCAATCCCGATTTCGCGCTGGAGGAGGGAAAGACCTACCGATACGCCATCACCTACTATTATCTCGACGAAGGAGTGGACCGCAGCGTCCGCCTTTCCGGCTCCTCCGGGACCTACGTCTATCGCGGGATGCACTTCCCCGACGCGACCGTGACGTATGACGGCACGGCGCACACCGTATCGGTACTGAACGTTCCGTCGGTGATCGAAGTTACTTATGATTACTATCTCGGCGACGAAAAGGTCGAACAGGCCGTGAACGCAGGAGAATACCGCGTCGTCGCGCACTTCACCTTCCGCGACGAGCCGATCTTCGAGGAGATGGAAGCGACGCTCACGATCGAAAAAGCCGCGTACGATCTGTCGGCGGTCGCTTTTGAGGGCGAGACGACGGTTTACGACGGCGAAGAGCATGCGATCTTTGTGAGCGGAGGGCCTGTAGGGGTATCGGTCGATTATACGATTTACAAAGGCGACGCGGTCGTGGAGAACGCCGTGAATGCCGGAGAATACCGCTTCGTCGCGCACTTCATCGTGGACGAGCGCAATTATCTCACGATCCCCGACCGAGAGGCGACGCTCGTGATCGAAAAGCGCATGATCGCCATCAAAGAATTCGTCACCTTCCATAAGTTCGAAGTGGATTACGACGGTCAGGAGCATGCGGCCGCCGTAGAAGGCGAGCTGCCGGACGGCGTGACCGTCTCCTACGAGGGCAACGGGAAGACCAACGCGGGCGCCTATCGCATTACCGCGAAGTTTTCCGCGGTCGACAGCGAAAACGAATATCCGGAGGTGGAAGCGCTTTACGCGATCCTGCTCATCAACCGCATCGTTTTCACCGGCGAAGATATCGTCTTTGCCGACCGGGAGGTCGATTTCAACCACGAGGTACAAAAACTCACGGTCGAGGGCACCCTTCCCTACGGCGTGGAGGTCAGCTACACGAACAACGAGAACAAATACGTCGGCGTTTATACCGTGACCGCGCATTTCTCGACCGATGATCCGAACGTGACCGTGAACGCTCCGGATAGGACGGCGACGCTTACGATCCGTCACGTTGAGGAATACGTCATGACAAACGGACACAGAGTCACCTCGGCGGATTTCGTTTACGACCGGGAAGAGAACAAATTGGAGATCAAAGATCTTGACGCCGAGATGTACGATTACAGCGGCGAGTTCGTGTATATCAAGGTGACCTATCCGGAAGGCAGGTTTACACGGGCGCTGTGGTACCACCCGAAAGAGAAAAGCGATACCAAATTATCGAGCGGCATCCGATACGACTATCTCATCTATTTCCGATTCAAGAACGAGGCGGACGCGAACAGCGCGACGCTGCTGGATACGGGCGGAAGCTTCTACTATGACGTAACCACCGGCGTCTTCACCGAAGTGACCGACTGAACCGAAAGGAGACGAAAATGAATAAACTCAAAGCATTTCTGATCGCCGTCCTTTCGGCGCTGCTGCTCGATCAGCTGATCGTGATCCCCGTCTTTCTCTCGACCGGGATGTTCCGCGACGCCGGGGGAAATTTCACGCTTACGAATTATCTGCGCTGGACGGTCTTCTTCTTCGCCACCTTCTTCCTCCTTGCGACGGTGACCGCTTCGCACAAATTTGCGGGAGGCAGACTGCGCGAGATCCTCTTCGTCGTCTGCTCGATCCTGCTCTTCTCCGAGCTGATCTGCTATCTTTTGTTTACATTGATCGAATGCGGATTCGATTTTACGGTCGTGGACTGGTTCGGATCTCTCGACAAGATGATGACGTCGGCGAAGTACTATCTGCTGCTCTTCGTGGCCTTTGCCGGATTGTTTTTCGGCTATTGCTTTGTCATCAACCGCAATTTCATCGCCGTCTTCGGAAAATCCGGGATCACGGGACGGGGCAAGCTCAAGCAGGTCTACGACACCAACCTCGAAAACTCGCGCTGGATGACCGATCAGGAGATGCGCGATCTCTTCAAGGTCTATCCCTACAGCAAGCTCGGCGAGGTCAAAAAGGACGGCATCCCGGTGTCCGCCCGCATGGACGGGAGAGGACGGGAGCTTGAGGTCGCTTTTCAGTCTCCCTGCCACGCCATCGTCATCGGCTCGACCGGAAGCGGTAAAACGACCACCTTCGTCTCCCCGATGATCCAGCTGCTCGCCGCCACAAAAGCCGGCAGCTCGATGGTCATCACCGACCCGAAGGGCGAGCTTTTCAATCTGCACTCAAAATATCTTGCCGACCGCGGATACGACGTCAAGGTCGTCGATCTGCGCGACACCTATTCCTCCTCCCGCTGGAATCCGCTCGACGGCATCTGGGACGCCTATCAGGACTACCGGGAAGCGCATCGGAAAGCCGCGAAGCGCAGCGACGACGTCACCGCCTCGGGGCTGGAGCTGACGGCGCCGGAGGCCGCGTTCGCGGCGGCTTCCGAATGGTATGAATTCGACGGAAAAGCCTATCTGGATTATCAAAGGCTTCTCGACGCCGTAAAGACCTATCGCAAGAAAATTTACGACGAGGTGTACGAGGACCTGAACGACCTCGTTTCGGTCCTGATCCCGGTGGAAAACGAAAAGGATCCGCTCTGGGAAAAGGGCGCGCGATCCATCACGCTTGCGACGCTGCTTGCGATGCTCGAAGACTCGGACGACGAAAAGAACGGCATGACCAAGGAGAAGTTCAACTTCTTCAATATGGCGAAGATCCTGCAGAATTCCAATCAGGATTACGAGGAGCTGCGCGCCTACTTTTCCGGCAGAAGCCCGCTTTCCAAGGCGGCTTCCCTCTCGAAGCAGGTCTGCGACGCCGCGCCGACAACGCGCGCGAGTTATATGTCGATCGTTTACGACAAGCTGATGCTGTTCAACGACGCCGGCATCTGCGCGCTGACGAGCTGCTCCGATTTCTCGGCGACCTCGCTCTCCGACCATCCGACGGCGCTCTTCTTCAAGATCCCCGACGAAAAGGACACGCGCCACAAGCTCGCGGCGGTCTTTATCCTCAACATTTATAAAACGCTGATCAAGGTCGCCTCGGCGCAGCCGTCGCTGAGCCTGCCGCGCAACGTCTATTTCATCATGGATGAGTTCGGCAATATGCCGCGGATCGAGAAATTCGACAAGTTCATCACCGTCGGACGAAGCCGCAAGATCTGGTTCGTCATGATCGTGCAGTCCTACGCGCAGCTGAACAACGTCTACGGCGAGACGGTCGCCGACATCGTAAAGGGCAACTGCGGCATCAAGATGTTCATCGGCTCGAACGATATGGGCACCTGTAAAGAGTACAGCGAGCTTTGCGGAAACATCACGGTGGCGAGCGCCTCCACCTCCGGAAGCGCAAACAGCGAGACCAATTTCTCCACCTCGCTTCAGGTGCGCCCCCTGATCTATCCGAGCGAGCTGCAGCGGCTCAACAAGCCCGGCGACATCGGGCACAGCATCATCGTCACTTTCGGAAATTATCCGCTGAAGACCTATTTCACGCCGTCGTTCAAGGTCCCGCTCTACCACTTCGGCAAGATCGAGCTGACCGGCCTTGACGAACGCTATTTCAACGAGAACGAGGTCTTTTACGACGTCAGAGTCCGCAACGCGGCGGCGGGCGTGTCGCCTGCGAACAACCGCGGGGGCGACGCCAAGAAAACCGCAAAGGCGAAAAAGGATCCCGGCGAGCCGAAAGCGGACGAGGGGATCTCGACGAGAGAGATCCTCGCCGTCTACCGCAAATTCAAGCGCCGCGATCCCGCGCTCACCTTCGAGGTCTTCTGCCGCAAGGTCGCGGCGGGAGAGATCATCGTCGGCCATACTCCGAACCGGACGGCCGACGGCGAAAGCGATCCGGCGCCGGACGGCGCCGACGGCAACAATGAGGTAAACAATAATGAAAACCAAGAGAAAAACGAGTAAGATCGCCGCGATGCTGCTGATCGCCGTGCTGTCCGCGCTGTTTCTCTCCACCTTCGGCGCGGCGGGCGGAACGCTCGCGGCGGGCTCCGGAATCAAAGTCTATTTTGAAAAGGATATTTTTGAGGCGGAGAGCAACGGACTGACCTACGCCGTCCTGACGGCGGAAGGTCCTGCCGGGCAGACGGTGACGGTCTCCTATCACACCGAGAGCGGCACCGCGATCGACGGAGTGGATTATAACGGCGTCAGCAATACCGTCTCCTTCCCCATCGGCTCAAACGGGATCGGACAGTACCGGATCGCCGTCAAGGCGCTCGGCGGTACCGAATCCCGCCAGAAGCTCAGAGCCGAAGCCGGCGGCGAGATCTACGGGCGGTATTTCAGCGTCGTGATCGACGACGCGGACGGAGCCGAGATCACAAGAGACCGCTGCCGGTGCTATCAGCCCTACGATACCGCCGCGGAAGCGACCGTCGGCGTGATGCAGAATATCGGCGAGGCGGCATACTTCAACGATTATAAAAAGATGCAGGAGATCGCCAATTCCGGCAAAGGCGGCATCGACGGCCGCTCGACCTGGAAGAGCTGGAAAAACGGCGTCAGTTTCAGCAACGAGACCACGACGAGATGGCTGAACGGCTTCATCAATCCGGGATTCGCCTCGGCGTATACCACCTATTTTATCAAGACGATCGACAACGACGTCTATCATTCCTCGACGGATATTTATCTCGCCTCGGGAAACAGCGAATTCTATCACGCGTACAACAAGGTCACGGACGGGATCCCCGGAACCTATCTCTATATTTCGGTCGAGCCTTACGTGATCTACAATGCCGATCGGCTCGACGGGCGCGGCATGTACCTGATCAGTCAGAACAAGAACCCTTTCGACGAGGATTCGGACTACGTGGACGCCGAGCGCAGATTCATCTCCAAGAACAGCCGTCATATCTTCTGGATGCAGGAGAAGGACAAGTGGTACGCCGATACGAATTCTCTGGTCGATTCGGCTTTCTGGAGGATCGATCCGTATAACGGCGAGCTCAACGCCTATCTTGCGATCTACAACAAGAACCGCGAGGTGGATATCGAGGTCCGTAATCTTGTCTTTTTCATGGCGCTGGTGGACGAGACCGTCCCGACGATCGTGGGGCAGTATCTCGACGACAGCAGGCTGGAGAGCGAAGGAAAGCTGCGCATCTGTCTGCGCTTCAGCGAGCCGGTCTACTCTTCGCTCAAAAAAAGCCTTGAGGTCAAGCTGAACAACGGCACGACGCCCTATTACGCCGACTACGTGGAGGGCAATTATTCGGACACGCTGATCTACGAAATGAAGGCTCCCCTGACCGAGATCCGTTCGGCGACCTACACCCTGCCGACCGATGACATCGGCGATATGGCGTACAACATGGACGCCTACAAGAACATACGGAATAACAAAGTACAATATACCGACCGCGTCAGGGATCTGACGCTTCCGAACGGTGCGGTCACCTACGTCCGGCCGCAGCTTTCGATCGACAAAAAGGCGAGCACCGCGCCGAAGAACCGCTACGATCTCATTCTTTCGATGAACGACAACGGCAGTCTGCCGATCAACGAGGGAACGATCTATTACGATTGGAGCCTCAGCGACAGCAAGGCGACAAGAGAGGATCCCTCGTCCTATCGGTATTCCCGCAAGCTTTCCGAGGAGGATATGGGTTCGATCCATCTGTCTCTCGTCAAAAACGAGGCGGAAGGGCTTATGAGCGGCAGCTATTATCTGCACGCGCTCGTCGTCGGCAAATACGGTCTGACCGCGACGGAGACCTACGGCCCATACGTTCTGGACGGCGATCCGCCGATCCTGTGGCAGGAGCCGCTGCCCCTGAACGAACTGAAAACGAAACGGTACGTTTTTGAAAACCGGAAGGTCGGCGGCGCCGGGATCGTCGGCGCAAACCTCATCGTCCGCCGGGAGACGGACGACGGAGAGGTCGTCCTGACCTATCCGCTGATGACCGACGGCGTCCCTGTCGCGGCGTTCAGCGTCCTCGGAGACGGAAAGTATCAATATCTCTCCGACATCGGCGGCGAGGACGCCGACCGGGACGGTTATCCGGATCTGCCCACCGACGAGTTCATCCTCGGACTGATGGGCGAGGATCCGCGTATCAACCTCACGGTGGCCTTCGAGCTTCTGGATTCCGCGGGCAACCGCTCAACGTCGAACGCGGTGTCGGTGGTTTACGACAAGCGCGACACCTTCAAGGTAAGCCACGAGTTCCCCGGATCCTCCGGATACCTTCCGATCACCGACGTCACGTCTCCCTACCCTGCCTACGATATCCAAAGCGTCAACCGGGACGAAGGGAAAGGCATCCGGGTGACGGTCCATGAGGAGGACCGCTCGCAGATCGTCGAGGGCGTCTCGTTCCGCATAAGCGTCGGGGACAGGACTTATCCGTCCCTGCCGTCCGATCCCTTCACGGTCGTCATCGACGATCTCACGCCGGGCTTTTATCAGCTGATCCCCGGCATCTATGGCGAGGTCGCGGGAAGCGAGGTCGATCTGGTTGCCAACCCGATCAGCTTCTATCTGACCGACGGGCTGGACGACCTCACCGAAAACCGGAAAAAAGCGTCCGGGGATCTCGTCCTCGCGGGCAACGTTTTCCGCATCCCGGACGCGAGATTCTATTATCTCGACAAAAACGAAAAGGTCGCCTCTATTCCCTACGGCGCGGTCTATAACGAATCGCTCGAAAAATACGAGGGCGGATCGACGCAGCCCGCCTTCTCCTCGGTGACCGAGGCGAAAAAATACGTTCGGTACACCGAATATCAGGATCTTACCCTCGTCACGCTGACCGCTACCCAAGCGAGTATGCTGAACAGCTCCTCCGGCACGACGACCTACGTCAAAGCCGCGGGAGAGACGCGCACCGCGCAGGAAGGGCAGCTCTGGATCCGCTATAAGAAAAAGAGCTGGAACGCGGCGTCGAGCGCCTACGGCTGGGCGTATTACTACTACGGCGAGAGCGGCGCGCAGAATACCGGGATCGACCTGAACCGTCTCTCGGAGAATCTGCTCGATTCGATCGGCGCGATCGTCAACCGCATCGTGGCGGCGGGCAGCACCGTCTGGCTCGTCGAAGAATCCGACCTCGATTCGCGCACCGGCGCGCCTTACCTCTCCCTCTCGCAGATCCACGCGGCGGCCGAATCGGTCGCGGCGACGAAAAACGGAAACGCCTTTCTGAATCCCCCGGTTTATGAGGGCGACGCGCAGATCTATCGGAATACCGTTACGATCGACGGCGTCGAATATCCTCTGGCGACCAATATGGCGCTCTCGCTCGATACCGACACCTATCTCTACTACCGCTATTACGAATCTCAGGAATGGTATCCGATCAGCGCGGCAAGCGGTCAAACGCTGAAAACGGCGCTCAAGGGCGGCGCCGGCGGCATCTACACGATCCGCGAATACGGTCACGCCGGCGTGAGCGAGTTCAACGTCTGCATCGACAGCGAGATCCCGGTCGCGCGCATCGTGATCAATACGGACGTATATGAGATGGACGGCACCGTCGTCAACTACTCCGGCTCCTCCGCCTATCTCGACGCTCTGATGGGCGAATCGGACCCCTACGCCTACGTCGCCGTCTATTCCTACCCCTCCCGCACGCTGCAGACCGTCCTCTACCGGGACGACGTGCCGGGATACGATCTCGGCTCCGGTAACTACTATCTGCAGGTCGGAGACCGTTCGGGCAATATCGTGACCTATACGATCCTGCTCTCCGGCTCCCGCCTTGACGTGCAGATGAGCGAGAGCGGGACGCAATCGGGCGTCGTTCTGCGCGTGCTGAACCGGGATGAGTCCGAAATTTATTCTTACGAGGTCTATCTCAACGAGGAGCTTCTGACCTCGGAATACGCGCCGGTACGGATCCTGCGCGATCCCGGCGTTTACCGCGCGGTGGTCACCGATATCTACGGAAACTCGGTCACGATCACGCAGGAATACGACTTCCCCTCTCCGCGCATCAACTGGTTTTATCTCAATTCCTCGGGCGGCTATTCCCGCTACGATCCCGACAATGTCGTCAGTATGCGGATCGCGGCGGATCCGGAAAGCGCCCGCATCTCCAACGTGTTTACCTCGACGCGCATCCGGCTGGCGTTCGACACGAGCTACGGTGAGAGCGCGATCCGTTTCGAGATGACGGGGCTTTCGGAGGGCGGCTACTCCTACGCGGAGGCCACCGGCGTGCTGACGATCAACACCGACGAAAACTGGAGGCTGCGCGTCTGGTTCGAGGATTATCCCGAAAACGATCACACCTACGTTTGCCGCCATGACGTGGAGGCGCCGGAATTTGACGCGTCCTTTGTCGGAACGGCATACAAGACGAATGTCGGCCTCGACGACGAGGAACTGCTCGCAAGCTGCGCGGAGGGCGAGGTGATCTCGCTCGGCGCGCTGTCGATCGGCGAGGGAGAAACGGCGGCGATGTCCATCACGGACGGAAGCGTCATCTGCGGAAGCCACATCATCGTGGGTCTTTTCGATCCGTCGGGCATCCGCTCCTACTCGGTCACGCGCAACGGTCAGCCGCTCGACCTCTCGCTGAACGAGGACGGACAGCTTCTCATCAACAACTTCGGCGTTTACGTCATCACGGCGACCGACAATCTCGGCAACCGCGCCTCCTTCCGCTTTGAAAACGTCAAAGAGGCGATCGCCTCCGCGACGCTCGACGGAGAGCCGATCTCCGAGGGACAGACCTACGGCAAGGACGCGCTGATCGCGGAAAGCTCCTATGCCGCGACGGTGACCGCTCTGATCCGCACGCCGGAGCAGACCTATACCTACGTCTTTGACTACGACGGCACGACGCTGACCTACGGGCAGTATATCGCCGTGACCGACGAGGAGGAAGGACTCGGAAAGAAATACGCCGAGTGGATCGCCTCCGACGGCTTTGTGTTCCGCCCCGCGGACGACAGCGTTCGCCGCGGCAGGTGGTACGACGTCATCACCGACTTCGATTTCCGGATCGCGGTGATGGCGGACGATGCGGGAAGCCTCCATTACGGAGTTTTCTGCAGCGAGGACCGCATCCACGCCGAGCTTCTGGTCAGCGTCGGCAATAACAAGCGGCCGAGCCTCTTTACGGCGGACCTCTCGAAAGCGGCGCCGGCGGTCACGCTGCTGACCGACGGCAGACCGGCGGAGATCGTCGAATCTCTGAACTACATTTACGTGGCGGGAACGCTGACCGTCGGGGAGGCCGACGCCGACGTCGTGGAGATCCTTGCGGGTTACTCGGCGGACGCCACGGAGCCCGAACTCACCCCGATCTATCGGAACGGAGAATTCCTTTCGGATTTCAAGGGGACCGAGGACGGCTTCTATACGGTCGCCGTGACGAACATCTTCGGCAACCGGACGGTCTATCGCATTCAGAAGATCCGGGCTTTCCGCTCGGTCGTCACCGTCACATACCTTGACGGAATGACGAGAGAATTTGCCTCGGCACCCTCCTTGATCTGCTCCAACAGCCGCATCGAGCTCGTCGTGTACAGCGATGACGTCCGCTTTGAGGTCAACGGAGAACGCTACGACGGCAACCCCTCCGGCGGAGTGACCGCGCTCCTGCTCGACCGTCCGGGCAAATACGACGTCCGGGTGGTCGCCTCCAACGGCATCACCGGGCAGTTCGCCTTCGAGATCGCGGCGGACAGCGAATTCCTCTTCCGGGAGGAATGGCTTGCCGGCTACAACGAAGAGGCGCTCCTGCGGGATCAGGGGTATACGAACGCCCCGCTCGACGTCCTGCCGGGAGATCGAGTGGAATACGTGGACGTCGTCAAGGACGGCGTGACGACCGTGCTTTACGACAACGTGTCCGAGACGAAAGTGGGCGACCGCGACGGCCTCGCCGGGACGATCGGCAGAAGCGGAGCCGGCGAATACCGGATCAATTTCCGCAACGTCTACGGCGATCTCGTCTCCAAGACGATCCACTTCAACCCCATCCCCTCCCTCGCGCTTTCCCGCAAAACGACGGCGGATCCCAACCGTTGGGAGAGCTACTCCTGGGAAAAGGCGCTCGACGGATTCTATTCCAACTATATGCTGCGCTTCTCCACCGAAAGCAAGCGTTACGAGTTTTCGATCAACGGCACCCCCGTCAGCCTCGATGAACCGAAGATCATCAGCCTCGATCAATCGAGCGGAAACGGCTCGTTCGAGTACGAGGTACGCTTCCTCGACGAATACGGAAACACGATGACCATCCGGGCGATCCTGCGGCGCGCCGACGTGCAGATCGACGCCTCGGCGATGACCGAGATCGAAGCGGAGGGCGTGCGGTATACCAGGGACAACGTTTCGCTCTCCTTCGACGCCTCCTCTTATTCCGCGACCGTCAGCAGAGACGGCGGCGATCCGATCGAGTACTATCCGGGTACGACCTTTTATCGGGACGGCGAATACGCTTTTGTCGTTTCGGATATCGCCGGCAACCGCCTGGCCTACACGATCGTGCATAAGAGCCTCAACCACTACACGCTGACCGATCCCGCAAACGATCAGCCGGTGATCGCCGGCGGCGTCGTCAACAATTCCTCGGTCGTCTTTACGCCGGAGGACGATTCGGTCATCCAGACGGCGGTCCGGGACGGCAAGGTCGTCGATCTCGACGGGACCCGCGCGATCACTCAGACCGGGCATTGGGAGCTTCTGATCACCGATTTCCTCGGCAACACCTCGTATACCGATTTCTATCTCATCAACAACTCGCTCGGAGAATTCGAGTACCAAGCTCCCTACAACTACTATATCAGCGAGATCTGGAAGACCGGAGCGCGCGGAGACAACGTCCGCCTCGATCCGGAGGAAGACGGCGGCGTCCGCCTCACCGAAAACGGCGATTACGTCATCGGCGTGACGGGGATCGGAACGATCTCCTCCTTCCGCTTCACGGTGACGATCGACAACACGCCTCCCTCCATCACCCTGGAAGGGGTGGAAAACCGGGGCGTCACGGCGCGCAACGTGTCGATCAAGGGGCTGCGCAGCGGCGACAACGTGAAGGTGTATAAAAACGGCGTCCTCGTCTCGGACGTTGACGTCGGCATCTCCGCGAGCGTTCCGGAGATCACCACCGGCGGCGACTACCGCGTCGTCGTGACCAATCTGCAGGGTGTTTCTTCCGAATACACCTTCACCCGTAAGAGCATTGCCAATGCGGCAACCAGCATTTTCCTGATCGTCGTCATCGCTCTGGCGGCGACCGGTGTGGCGATCGGTCTGTTGTCCCACACAAAACTCAAAACAGACGACTGATCCGGTATCGACGCGAAAGCGCGGTATGATATAAAAAATTTTTATAGGAGGAACTATCATGTATAGTTTACTTGCATCGACCGTTACCGAAAAAGACATCAACCAAATCGTCAAACCTCTGCTCGACGTCCTCGGCGTCGTCGTTCCCGTCCTGCTCGGCGTTGTCGGATCGCTCGGCGCGATCTGGTGCATCGTGCTCGGCATCAAATATGCGAGAGCGGACGATCCTCAGGAGCATGAAAAGGCAAAGAGCGGCCTCAAGAACGCCATCATCGGCTTCGTTCTGATCTTTATCCTTCTTGTCGCGCTTCAGATCGCAACGTCGGTTTTCGTCAGCTGGTACAGAAACTACGAATATCCCGTCATCTGATTTTGTCGCAAGGATGAAACGAAAACGCGGATCATTCGCCGTACGCTGCCTTGCCGCCGTTCTTTTGCTCCTGATGCCCCTGACGCTCGGATCCTGCTTCGATCTCGGAGAATTTGAGGGCGGAAACGGAGATTACGCGGCCTACTACGAAGCCTTCGGCGACGTCGTCGGTCTGTTCTACGGCGGCGTGCACACGTACGACGTGGAGAAATCGCTTTTCAGCGACCGATCGATCGAAAACATGGGTTGGGACAACGAGGAGGACGCGGTAGCGAGCGAGGAATACGTCTATCTCATTCTCCCGTTTGAGCAGGAGATGGCGATCGAGAGCATCGCGCTCTTTCTGCAAACCGAAACCGAGGCGGATTTTTCGATCAGCGCGTTCTACTACGAAACCCCGTGGGCGGCGCCCTCGCGGGTCCGGTACAAATCCTCCCCCGAAACCGAGATCGTCACGGAAACCGACGAGAACGGCAACGAGGTGGAAAAGGAGGCCCGGATCGAATACGACGATCCCGCCCCGGATGACAGCGTCGCCGAGACCTACTGTACGACCAAGCCGCAGGAATGGGAGAGTTTTCTGCTCGAAAATTTCGATCAGGAAGGCTACCGGGACGGACTGCTCCACACCGGGCAGGGCGGAATGCTTTTCATCCGCTTCGACAACAATTCGTGGCTGTACTTCGACGCTCCGTCCTATCCGTTCCGATTCATCAATCTGCTGGTGAGAGCAGTATAAGGAGAAAGGATCATGTTCAACTGGTTTTGGAACTTTTTGTACGGCATTTCCAAGTCGATGTACCGGATCATCGATTTCCTCATGTCGTGCGCCAATATGCTGTGCGGGATCGAGCCGATCCGCTATCAGGGGGTGGAGACCGATTTTCTCACCTTCCTGCTGCGCAACAGAAATATTTCCTACGGCTTTGTCGGCGCGGCGCTGATCGCGGTCATTCTGACCGTTCTGTTCGGAGTTGCCGCCCTGATACGGGCCATCGTGAGCGAAAAGGCGGAGACGACGCCGGGGCAGGTGCTCGTCAAGGTCGGAAAAACGCTTCTGACGTTTCTCTTCATTCCCGTCTGTCTGTCCATTTTCGTTTATTTTACCAACGTGCTGATGCAGTCGCTCTACACGGCGACGCTCGGCGGCAGTCCGGACGGAATCGGCCGTTTTCTCGCCGGCGCCTTCGGTCAGGACGCGCGTAAAAGCGGCGTTCCCGAAGACTTTTATCTGCGGGAAAGCTTCAACTACGCGAGCACGGGAAGCGCGAGAAGCTATATGGATCTGACCGATTACGACTACTTTTTCAGCTGGATCGGCAGTTTCTGCATCCTGCTGAGTCTGGGATCCGCCCTGCTTTCGTTCATCGACCGGGCGATCTCGATCGTCATTCTGTTCATCTTCTCCCCGATCTCGATCTCCTCCTCGGTCATCGACGACGGAGCGCATTTCAAGCTTTGGCGGGATCAGTTCCTCGTCAAATTCCTGACGGGCTACGGCTGTATCGTCGCGATCAACATCTACGCGCTGGTCATCTCGGCGATCACGACGAACGATCTCGAATTTTTCAGCAGCGGTCTGCTGAACAACTTTATGAAGATCCTGATCATCGTGGGCGGATCGGTCTCGCTGCAGAGAGCGATGGCGCTGATCGGAAACCTGATCTCGTCGGGTGCCGGAACCAACGAGATGCGCGAAAACGCGATGGCCGGTATGG
>CADBPA010000104.1 GCA_902796505.1 uncultured Ruminococcus sp. | reverse complement strand
AGAACGCTACCGCAGAAACAAGAACATGAAAATGCACGCCTTGCCGCTCTTTGGGGAAACGACCGCGATTCGCAAGAGGAGGTTTGCAGTGCTCGCCGCATCGTTTGCCGTGGCGATCCTGCTCCTTTCCGCCGCTCTGGCGATCCGGACGCGGCCGCAGGAGACCGTCTCCGATCTGCCGCACCAAGGCGAAACCTTTCTTTCGCCCGAACTGGAACAACTCTATCAAACCGATCGATTTTCTACTCTCCTGCCGCAGTTTCTCCCGGATTCGCTGCATTTCGCTTCTTCCTTCGTGACGGAGGATCAGACGTTCTGCTCGCTGATCTTTCGCTCGGACGACCGGAAAAGCGACCTTGAAATACAAGTGCGCCCCTTCGGCGCAGCCGATCGGATCGCCGATCCCACCGAGCCGCAGACCTATCGACTGTCCGTCTATTACGACCGGATCGATCACAGCGAGCTTGGCGACGATCTTTCGGATATGACCGGACTGTTCCGCGCGTCCGACGTGAGTTTTCCGATCCTGCAGGATCGCACCTATATGACCAAGGAGGGCTTGACGATCATCCGAATCGAGCTGCTTTGCGGAAATCAGGTCGTTTCCTACGCTTATACCGGAGAATCGATCAATGGAGCAACGTTTTACCGCATGATCCGTTCTTCGGCTTTCTTCGGCGTGAAAAAAGTAGACCCCCTTCCGGAATACGTCCCGAATTTCAGCTTCCCCACGCTCACGCAGCTATATATGACCGCCCCTTTTTCCGGTCTTTTGCCGCAAACGATCCCCTCCGGATGCTCTTTTTCGGAGAGTTATTTGCAGGAATACGATCCGATTGCCAATCCGAACGGCTCCGTTTATCTTTCCATGTGTTTCCGTATCGGGGAGGAACCGTGGGATTCTTTGAAGATCAAAATCGCCGAATATGATCCCGAGGCGGTCTGCAGCGATCCGGCAATGCGCGAAAGCTACGATCTCGCCCGCTATTACGACCTGGTCGCAAGCGGTGTATCCGGCGCAGAGGCTGAAGGACTCGTCGGGCTTTTCCGCGCAGAGGATCTGACTCCCGAAATCGTCGGCGCAAGGATCTGCTATCCCGAAGGGGAATTTTGCAAAGCAGAGATCTCGGTCGTGTGCGATTCCTACGTCGTTTCCTATTGCTACAACAGTAAGACGGATCTGTCCGCGGGATCCTTTTACGAAATGATCACGTCCGCAGACTTTTTTGCGCCGCTCTCCTGATCCTCCATCGCCCCGCCATCCGGCGGGGCTTTTTTACGTCCGCGATCCTTTTCTTCCTTGACATTTTATCGTATATTGTGCTATAATGATACTATCAACGGAAAAGGAGAAAAGCAATGCAATATCGCATTCATCGGAAAACCGGGGACCGCGTCAGCGAGATCGGCTTCGGCTCCGCTTACTTATACGAATCCGGCATGGAGGAAGGCGTCAGGGCGCTGCGGCGCGCCTATGAGGGCGGGATCAACTATTTCGACCTCGCGGCGGGGGATCGCGCGGCGTTTCCCATCTGGGGAGAAGCGCTTTCGGACGTCCGCAAAAATATCTTCTACCAGATCCATTTCGGCGCCGATTATTCGGCAGGGACTTACGGCTGGTCGCTCGATCTCGACCGCGTGAAACGCTCGGTCGCGTGGCAGCTGGAAACGCTTCGCACCGATTATATCGACTATGGCTTTATCCATTGTCAGGACGAGCTTTCGGATTGGGAAACCTATCAAAAAAACGGCGTTTACGACTATATCCTCTCGCTCAAAGAGCAGGGAATCGTCCGCCATATCGCGCTTTCTTCGCACACGCCCTCGGTCATTTCGCGCATTATGGACGACGTGCCGATCGATACGCTGATGTTTTCGGTCAACCCTGCCTACGATTACGGTCAAGGCGAGTACGCCAACGGCAGCGTGGACGAGCGAAGCGCGATCTATCGCCGCTGTGAAGCCGAGGGCGTCGGCATCACGGTGATGAAGCCCTTTTCCGGCGGTCAGTTGCTCGACGCCGCCGTCTCGCCGTTCGGCAGAGCCCTGACGCCGTATCAGTGCATCCGCTATGCGCTCGATAAGCCCGGTGTTCTGACCGTTCTGCCCGGCGCCTCGAATACCGAAGAAGTGGAAGCCCTCCGCGCTTATTACGATCAGCCGCAAAGCGCTTTGGACTATTCGGTGATCGCGGAGTTCGCTCCGGTCTCGGCAAGCGGAAAATGCGTGTATTGTAACCATTGCAAGCCTTGCCCCTGCGGCCTTGACATCGGACTCATCAATAAGTATTACGACCTCGCCCGCGCCGGCGATCCGCTCGCCGCAGAGCATTATAAAACCTTGAAGCGCACAGCGGCTTCCTGCATCTATTGCGGCCATTGCGATAAGCGTTGCCCCTTTCACGTTCACCAAAGCGAAAGGATGCGCGAGATCAGGGCATATTTCAAAGAAAAATAAAAAAAGGGGACTGCTCCGTGCGGAGCAGTCCTTTGCCGCGCTTACGCTTTTTTCTTGCCGATGCAGCGGATCAACGCTTTGATCCCGCGCGCAAGATAGATCAGGAAGGCGAACAGCCCGAAATATGCGGCGATCATCATCAGCGTGGTGAGCCATCTCATCCCTGCGGCGTTGAACTTTTCGGCAATGCCTTCGAGCAACGGCGCGCCGCCCGCGTTGAGATATAACATAAAATCCTGACCGGTGATATAGTCATAAGGAATGACAAACAACGAAATCGCCATATGTAAAGCGAACGCGTAGATCACCGAGGAAAACTTCAATTCCACATAATTTGTTACCAGCAAAAGAACGCCGGTAAAGACCATCAGAAAATGCCAAAGCATCGAATAAAACGCGGAAAATGTAAAGAAAGGGTAGTATTTCAGCGCTTGAAGAAAGAGCAGATTGGAAATACCGCCGACGATCCCGCCGGTCGCAAGCCAGCACGCTCCCGCCTTTTCGAGCTTTCCTTTTCCGAATCCCGCGAGCAACGCCGCCCACATCACGATCGAGCAGGTGTCGAAAGGAAGAATACCGGTATTGAAGCCCTGACCGCTCGCAATGTCATGAACCGATTCCCACGTCGTTTTGGTCAGATACATCACGATCATACCGATCCCCAGCACCTTGAGATAGGTGCGGATCTGTTCGCGCTTGGCTTTGCGGAACAGAATGATCAGCGCGACGATCAGAACGATCGAAAGGATCAGATAGATCGTCCGCCCTCCGCCGCTATAATCCTGACCGTTGTATCCCGCCTGCGCGAGATTGCCTTTATAATCGAAAAAATGATATCCTGAAAACATAATGCCTGATCCGGCGATCCTCCCCTGGAAAGTATGTGATGTCGTAACGTTCCCTATTATACACGATTTTTCCGCGTTTGTCAAGTCCTTTGGTCTCCCACCCCGGCGGAGGCGTCAATAAAAAGGCTGTCTCCTTTTTATACGCAGACAGCCTGTGTGATCTGATCGGTTTTGGAAAAATCAGAAGTTTTCGGGATAAACGCCCTGCGCCTTCAGCTCGCGGAAGGCCTCGACAACGCTTTCCTTATCCTCTTTATAGGTCACGCCGTACCATTTGTCCCGGCTGACCATCACGCGCACGTCCGCCTTGCCCTCGGCAAGCAGCTCGCCGACCAGCGTGGGCAGATAGTATTCGCATTTGAGCGGATTCTTTTCGAGATTATTTTTCAGGAAATCGGCAAAGCGCGCTTTCGCCTCGCGCAGATAGGAGGGCGTGAACGCCCAGAGATTCATCGAAACGACGGTCTCCGGATCGAGATCGTGTTCGGTTCCGTCCTCGTCGGTGAAGAAGATGCGGCCGTTTTCGGTGGCGATCTTCGTGCGCTCCACGATATCGGTGAGATATCCGTTCTCCACTGTGCAGACGCCGCGCGAGACGGTGCCTTGCTCGGTCACGGTATTCTTCACGCGATAGCCCAGCATCGCGTAGTGATACCGATCGTCTCCGTCCTGCACGTTTTTGAGATAGCTGTATACTTCCTCAAAGGCGTGCGCGCCGTAATAGTCGTCGGCGTTGATGACGGCGAAAGGCCCTTCCACCGTTCCGAGGCAGCAGGCGAGCGCATGCGCCGTTCCGTAGGGCTTGACGCGTCCTTCCGGTTTCGTGAAGCCTTCGGGGAGAGCGTCGAGTTCCTGAAAGACGTACTTGACGTTCACGCCTTTTCCGGCAAGATGCGCGTCCATCACCTCGCGGAAATCCTTTTCGATCTCATGCTTGATGATGAAGGTAAAATCGCGGAATCCGGCGCGGATCGCGTCGTAGATCGAGAAATCGATGATGATGTGGCCCTGCTCGTCGATCTTGTCGATCTGTTTCAGTCCGCCGTAACGGCTGCCCATGCCGGCAGCGAGAATAACCAATTCGGGATTTTTCATATTATTACCTCTTTTTCGCGCAGAATCTGCGCGTAATATTTCGCTGTTCTGCCCACAGTATAGCACAGAGGCGGGTCGATGTCAAGATTTTTTATCGGAAAAGCCCCGGATTCGGACAAAATGACAAAATTCTCGGACGAAGCCGAAAAACTTTCTTTCTTCTCTTGATTTTGCACGCAGAATCATTTATAATAGACGTGGAATACAAAAAGAAAGGATCGCAAATCTATGAATACCAAAACGTTTCATCTGATCGACCACCCCCTGGTTCAGCACAAACTCACCATCATGAGAAACAAGAATACCGCGTCGAAGGACTTCCGCAGCCTTCTCGACGAGATCTCGCTTCTGATGGGCTATGAGCTGACGCGCGATCTTCCTCTCGAAGATACCGTTGTAGAAACCCCGATCCAGAAAGCCACCTGCAAGAAGCTTGCCGGTAAAAAACTCGCCGTCGTTCCGATCCTTCGTGCCGGTCTCGGTATGGTGGACGGACTGCTTCGTCTCGTTCCGAGCGCGCGCGTCGGGCATATCGGACTTTACCGCGATCCGAAAACCCATCTTCCGGTCGAATACTACTGCAAAATGCCCCCGGATATCGAAAAACGTCTCGTCATCGTCTGCGATCCGATGCTGGCGACCGGCGGCTCTTCCTCCGACGCGATCGGAATGGTGAAAAAACGCGGCGCAAAGCATATCAAGCTCATGTGCCTCGTCGCCGCCCCCGAAGGCGTGGAAAAGATCCAGCGCGATCATCCGGACGTCGAGATCTACGCCGCCGCTCTGGACGAACGGCTGAACGAAAACGCCTACATTGTCCCCGGCCTCGGCGACGCCGGCGACCGTATCTTCGGTACGAAATAAATGCACGAGATCCGGATCGGGAAAAACGACGCCGGGCAGAGGCTGGATAAATTCCTCGTCAAATCGCTTCGTCTGCCGACGGGCTTGCTCTATCGCTCCATCCGGACGAAAAAGATCAAGCGCAACCGCAAGCGATGCGACGGCGGAGACATCCTCGTCGAAGGCGACGTTCTGCAATGCTTTCTCTCGGAGGAATTCTTCGGGGGCGCGCCGAAGCCGAAGCTCGCGCTCGCCGTACCCGACCTCGATATCCTCTATGAAGACGAAAATATCCTTCTCGTCAACAAGCGGCCGGGGCTTTCTGTCCACGAGGACGAGGAGAGCGGTGCGGACGGCAATCTGATCGCCTATCTGCAGGCGTATCTCTATCGCAAGGGCGAGTATGATCCCGACAGGGAACAGTCCTTCGCTCCCGCCCTCTGCAACCGCATCGACCGCAACACCGGCGGCATCGTCATCGCCGCGAAGAACGCCGAGGCGCTCCGGGCGATGAACGAGAAGATCAAGAACCGCGAGCTGGAGAAATACTATCTCGCCGCCGTTCACGGAAGGCCGGAGCCGCCCGAGGCGCTCCTCACCGGGTATCTTCTGAAGGATGAGCAGACCAAGACCGTCCGCGTCTATGACAAAAATCCGCCGAAAGGCGCCAAAGAGATCCGGACGAAATACCGCACCGTCGCCCCGGCGAAGGACGGGAAGTCCACCCTGCTCGAAGTCGAGCTTCTGACCGGGCGTACCCACCAGATCCGCGCGCACCTTGCGCATATCGGGCATCCGCTGGTCGGAGACGGCAAATACGGCGTCAACAAAGCCGACCGCGCGAAAGGGTACAAGTATCAGGCGCTCTGCTCCTATCGGCTGGTCTTCCGCTTCGATCCCTCCGAAACAACGCCGCTCGATTATCTGAACGGCCGCTCCTTCGGGATCCCGATGGAGAAGATCTATTTCACCGGAGACTATCTGCTGCCGAAGCCGGTCGGCGATCCCGACTGAATTCAAAAAAACGGACTTTTCGCAAAGCCCGTTTTTTTCTTGTCGAAAAATATTATAGATCGTTCCGGTCGGTCAGCTCGGTCTTGAGATCGTTCCAGAAGAGGATCGAGGCGAGGATAAAGACGGCGGTGAGGACGAATACGACCGTTCCGAACCAAGGGAGCGGGGAAGTGACGACCGCGGCGGTCGTGCCGTCGCCCTCCACGAGATTTTCAAGGCGGACGTTGCCGTCCAGAAATACCTTCGCGCATTTCGCGCCGCCGAGCAGGATCAGCGAGCCGATATACGCCCATATTTTCGCCTTCGGATAGTCGTTTCTCTTCGTCAGGCGGAGAAGAAGCACGCCGAGCAGAACGGCGAGCGCGCAGAGCGCCAGCGCTTCGAGCAGAGCGAAGACCTCGACGCTCCGATAGAATTTTCCCGCTTCTCCGCTCGCCATATCGCGCAGGAAGCGTTCTTCCGAAAGGCCGAGCGCCGGATATTTATAGCGCGGATAAAAGACGCAGCCGAGCGCGTAGCAGACCGCCGAGAAGAGCAGATAGCATCCGCCGGCGGAAAGCACGCCGAGGGTGAGCTTCTTTTCCGCCCCGGATGCGCGCGCGATCAGGAAAGCGAGCGCGGTCAGCGCCGCGGCGAAGAGCGGATGCGGCAGAAGGTTGATCTCGTTCAGATCTTCAAAGATCAGATCGGGCGAGAGGAAGGAGAGGAGAATGCCGAACGTAAAGACGCCGCGCAGACGGCGGCCGGCGGCACGCTCCGCGGTCAGGTCCGGGGCTTGTTCCGCCGAGAGGGAAGAGATCGCCTCGTCGAGTTTTCCTTCCGCCTTTACAGAGCGGACGTATCCGATCATCTGCACAAGCCAGACGATCCCGAACGTGAGCGCGACCAGCATCGAGATCATCAGGACCGCCGGGTAGGCGTCGCTGACCGCATTGACCGTTCCGTTTTCATTGACGCGGGAAAGCGCGAAAAATTGAGGGAAGATATACGCCGCGCATTTCACGGCGGCGAAGACGATCGTCAGAACGCGCAGCCGTTCGGCGTCTCTTCCCCGGTAAGAGAGCAGCGCCGAGGCGTCGGTGCGTTCTCCGAGATGAAAGAGCGCGCGGAAAGAGCGGTTCGCGGCGATGACCGAAAGCAGGATCTCGGCGGCCCCGAAGAGCGTGCAGACCAGAGCGAGAATATCGTAGTCGGAGGTGTTCTTCGAGCGGACGAGCACGATCAGGGCAAGCCCGGCAAATTTCAGCAGTCCGAGAACGCCCAGCAGCGAAAGCGAACGCTTCGCCTCCGAAAAGCCGGGAATGCTGTCCTCGCCGCGCGCAAAGAAGGCGGCAAGAAGAAAACAGGCGAGAAAGTCCGGCAGAAAATCTACGATCAGGATATTCGGCTGAAAAAGCAGGACGAGCGAGAAGAAGATCAGCCCGTAGGAAATGCGTTTTTTCGTCATTTTTTCGGTCTGCCCTTTGCGCTCGCGCCGGGCTTTTCTCCTTTCTTCGGCTCCTCCTCCGCGGTGAGATCGGAGGGGAGGCAGATGCGCATATACGCGCGGTGGATCAGGGAAAGATCGAGCAGGATCAGTCCGAGCTGAAGCCCGATCGAAAGAACGAAAACAAATCCGGCGGCGTTTCCGAGCAGCGCCGGGATCGCCGGAAACTCCAGGATCGCCGAGAGTCCGTAAATTCCGAGATTGATCGGCAGATAACGCTTCGCCCGCCCCATCACGTCCGGCGCGTCCACCTCCTCGCCGAGCAGGCGGATGCCGTTCAGAAGAAAGACGGTCATGCTCGCAAGGATCGCGTAGCGGGGAAGGGCGATCCAGAGCGGCGTCCCGGCGGCAAACAGCTCTGCGACGACCGATCCGGGCGAAAACAGCGCGATCGCCGTCAGCACGAGTTCTCCCGCGCCGAGGATACAGAACACGATCGCCCAGACCTCTGCCATCCGGAAATTCTTTTCAAACCGGGAAAGTTTATAAAGTCCGTAAAGCAGGATCAGCGCAGAGAGCAGATCGGTGTATTGAAACCAGAAGACGTTCAGCAGCAGAAAAAATCCGCAAAACAGTATGCCGAATCCCATGCGCTCTCCTTTCCTTGCCGTCAGATCTCATTCGCTCCGCAGCATTTTTTGTATTTCTTTCCGCTTCCGCAGGGGCAGGGATCGTTGCGCCCGACCTTCTTGACGGTCACGGGTTTGCGGACGACCTTGCCCTTTTCGCCGATCGGCCCGGCGATGATCGGCTTCGCGACCTGCTCGCGCTTGATCGGCCTTGCCTTCGGAGCGACGGCGAGCACCTCGCGCACCGTGTCCTCCTTGATGTCGTCCACCATCTGGTCGAAGATCTCGCCGCTCTCGATGCGGAAAACGGTGACCGGGTCGCGCTGTGCGTAGGCGTTCAGCCCGACCGATTCCTTGAGATCGTCGATGATCTCCAGATGATCCATCCATTTTTTATCAACGTTGCGCAGCAGAATGACCTTCTCGATCTCGCGCATCGCGTTTTCGGGCATTCCCTCCACGGCGGCAAAGAGCGCGTCCTTGCTCTCGTAGATCGAGATCGCCCGGTCGATCAGTTCCTGTTTCAGCGCCTCTTTGTCGAGCGAGCGGAGTTCTTCGTCGGTGTAAACAAAGCCGTGCGAGTCGGTCAGCATACCGACGTAATGATTCTTGAATTCGTCGAATTTCCAATGCTCCGGCTCGTCTCCGGCAAAGCAGAAGTCGAAGGTCTCGCCGACCGAGCTGCGGATCATGCCGCGGATCTTTTCGGAGATGTCGTCCTCAAGAAGCACCTCGTTGCGCTGTCCGTAAATGACCGTTCTCTGCTGATTCATCACGTCGTCGTAGGTGAGGACGTTCTTTCTGCGCTCGAAGTTCATCGCCTCGATGCGCTTCTGGGCGTGCTCGATCGATCCGGAGAGGATCTTCGCGTTGATCGGGGTGTATTCGTCAAGCCCCAGCGCCGTCACCATATTGATCACGCGGTCTCCGCCGAAGAGACGCATCAGGTCGTCCTCAAGCGAGAGATAGAAGCGGGATTCGCCGGGGTCGCCCTGTCTGCCCGAACGACCGCGCAGCTGGTTGTCGATACGCCGGGATTCGTGCCGCTCGGTGCCGATGATGAACAGACCGCCCGCGGCGCAGACCTGCTCGGCTTCCGGCCGGATCTGCTCCTTGAATTTTTCATTCAGCTTGCGGAAGGTCGCTCTCGCTTCGAGAACCGCCTCGTCCTCGGTCGCCGCCGATCCGGTCGCCACCGCGATCAACTCTTCCTCAACGCCCATTTTGCGCATCTCGGCCTTCGCCATATATTCGGAGTTGCCGCCGAGCATAATATCGGTTCCGCGTCCTGCCATATTGGTCGAGATCGTCACCGCGCCGAACCGTCCGGCCTGCGCCACGATCTCCGCCTCGCGCTCGTGCTGTTTCGCGTTCAGCACGTTGTGCGGGATCTTTTCCTTTTTCAGAAGAGCGGAGAGTTCTTCGGATTTGTCGATCGAAACGGTACCGACCAGCACCGGCTGCCCCTTTTCGTGGCATTCCTTGATCTGCTCCACGATCGCCGCCAGTTTTCCGCGGCGGGTGCGGTAGACTTGGTCGTCCCAGTCCTTGCGGATCATCGGCTTGTTGGTCGGCACTTCGACGACGTCGAGCGCGTAGATCTCGCGGAATTCGTTCTCTTCGGTCAGGGCGGTACCCGTCATACCGGAGAGCTTCTGATACATACGGAAGTAATTCTGGAAGGTAATGGAGGCGATCGTGCGCGATTCCTTCTGAATGTTGACGTGCTCCTTCGCCTCGATCGCCTGGTGCAGACCGTCGT
>CADBPA010000103.1 GCA_902796505.1 uncultured Ruminococcus sp. | reverse complement strand
TGTAGTGCTTTCCGCGCTTGACACCTCATCCGTCACACGGGGCGGACACCGTGTGCCACCTTCCCCCAAGCGGGGAAGGCGACCGAATCATACTCCCGGTGACTCTATATCGCCAAAATGCGGAGCGCGCTTTTGCTCAAAGTTCATCGCGCCACCGCGAAGCGATTTCGGCGCGAAGCGATTTCGGCGCGAAGCGATTTTACCGCAAAGCGATTTCGGCGCGAAGCGATTTCGCCGCGAAGCGATTTCGGTGCGACGCAAACTTTCGTCAAAATTTCACCGCTCCGCGATATAGTGCTGCGCTTGGGTGGTAAAGAGGACCGAATATCTGCCGCCGCGCGCCATCAGTTCGCGGTGCGTTCCCTGCTCGATCACCCTGCCGCCTTCCAGCACGACGATCTGCCCGGCGGTGGTGGCACTGGACAGCCGGTGCGAGACGAAGACCGAGATCTTCCCTGCCGAAAGCTGCTGAAATTCCGAAAAGACCTCCTGCTCGGCGATCGCGTCCAGCGCGGCGGTCGGCTCGTCCATGATCAGGATGTCCGACTGCTTATAGAAGGCGCGCGCGATCGAAAGCTTCTGCCATTGTCCGCCCGAAAGCTCGATGCCGTCCTCCTCGAACATCCGCGTCAGGGGGGTGTCGTAGCCCTTTTTCAGCCTTCCGATGAATTCATCGGCGTTGCCCTGCTCGGCGGCGCGGACGATCTCCTCCTCGCGGTAGGGGCGGCGGATGTCGCCGAAGCGGATGTTCTCGCGGACGGTCTCGGCGTACTTGCCGAAGTCCTGGAAGATGATGCCGTAAAGATCGTAGAGCGCGTCGGTGTCGTACTCGCGCAGGTCGTGTCCGTCGAGGAGAATGACGCCGGCGGTCGGATCGTACAGGCGCATCATGAGCTTCAGCAGGGTGGTCTTGCCGGCGCCGTTGAGTCCGACGAGGACGACCGATTCGCCGCTCTTCAGCGTGAGATCCACGTCGTGGATAACGTCGTGATCCGAGCCGGGATAGCGGAAACAGACGCCGCGCAGCTCCAGCGTGTGCGCTCCTCCCTTTTCGGGGATACGCGGCTCGGCGACCGACGGCACGATCGTGACCGGCTCGCGCATGAAGTCGATCATATTCTCGATGAAGAGGGTGCCTTCGTAGATGGTCGCGGTCGAGGTGATGATGGTGGTAACGTAGCTTGTGATCGAATTGAGCGCACCCGTGTAGAGCGAATAGTCGCCGATGCGGCCGCCGTGGTAGATCACCGTGTAGGCGACGTAGACGAACAGCAGGCTGTTGGCAAGGATGGAGACAAGCCCGACCAAAACCGAGATGATCCCCTCGCGCAGCGTCAGGCGTTTGAGACCGGCGAAGTATTTTCGGAAAACGCCTTCGTACTTTTCGGTGAAGGTATCGCCGAGGCCGTGCAGACGGATCTCCTTGGCGTGATCCTTGTTCGTCATGACCGAGGAGTAGTAATCCATCTGCCGCCGCTCCTTGGAATGGCGGCGCAGATAGCGGAAGGAGGAGTTGCGGAAGTGGTAATTGACGACGGCGCCGGGGATCGACGCCAGCACGATGATGAGCGGCGCCCAGGGATTCAGCGTCAGCAGAACGGCGACGAAGGAGACCGCGCCTATGATCGCGCTGATGACGTGGAAGGTCGAATTCAGGATGGAGATCGGGCGGTGGCCTGCCTCGCGGTTGGCGTTTTCGAGCTTCTCATAAAAGACCGGATCGTCGAAGGACCGCTGATCGACCGTCTTCGCCTTGCCGATGATCTTCATTTTGATATGATGGACGACCAGCTCCCCGGCGATCGTGTTCGCCGTGGTGTTCACGCGCGTGAGGATGCGGCGCAGGAAGAGATAGAGAAATTCCAGCAGGAAAAGCAAAAGCACCGGGCGCAGTCTGACGAACAGGTCGGTCGCAAGCGATCCGGTGGCGGTCAGCCCCTCGGAGATCAGCCCGGCGATCTCGTCGAGCAGAAACTTGGCGATATACGCGCCGCCGATCGGCAGAAGTCCGTCGAGCAGGCAGAGGAAGGCAAGCAGAAAGAGGATCGCCGGGGACGCCTCCCAGACGAGCGTCACGATATAAAAAAGCCTCGATAAAAAGCCTTTGATCCTGCGCGCAAGATAACCGGGGACTTCGCGCAGTTTTTTCGGCTTCGGAATGCCGTCGTTTTGCGGCTTCGGCGCGCCGAATTGTCCGGGCATAAAAAACGCCTCCTTCTCTGTCAACGGCAAAAGAGGGGGCGTGTCGCTTTTTCCGGGCTTCCCGAAGGAAAACCGGGCTTTTCAAAGCGCGATTATGTAAACTTTTCTTTTCTTTCCGGCAGAGCAAATTCCGTCCGCCGCCGTCGGGTACGCCAAATTCTCTTTCGCTTTGCTTTCAGTATAGCACAGATCGGCGGGAAAATCAAGGGGTTTTGCGCATTTTCGGGAAAAGAGGGCGGAAAAAGCGCGCACGGGTGCCGCCTTACCCGATCTCGCCGTGCGAGAAGAAGACCGTTTTTTCGTCAAGGGTGAGAAGGCCGTAATGCGACGGCTCGCCGTAGCCCGGAAGGATCGCGCCGGGGTTGAAGAGATAGAAGGGTGCTGAGCCGTCTTTTGCCGGGACGAAGGACTCGTAGGGGGTATGGGTATGCCCGAAGAGGAGAATATCGGCGCCCTTTGCGCGCGCCAGCGCGCACAAGCCTTCGGTGCCGTAGCGCGCACCGTAAAGATCGCCGTGGGTGAGCAGGATCTTTCTGCCGAGGAGGGTGACCTGCACGAGCTTCTCGACGGGCTCGCCGCGGAAGTGCGCGCCGAAGTCGTTGTTGCCGCGGACGGCGTAGTAGGCGCGGCGGTAGTCCTCCGCCGCAACGCGGTCGAGATCCCAGACGCCGTCGCCGAGGAAAAAGACGACCTCGGCGTCCGGGTGCAGAAGCAGGGCGCGGCGCATCGGCGAGGTGCATCCGTGGGAATCCGAAAAAATCAGGGCTTTCATATCATATTCTACCTTTTCTTTTCCCTTCGCCGCTGCCGTTTTCTGCCCGAAGCCGTCACCCGATCGGGGCAGGGTGCATAAACTGCCGTTGAATCCCGGACGAAAGGAGAATGATTTTGAGGATCAATATGGAAAAACTGCGCGCTCTGGCGGCGCTGCCGGACGCAGAGCTCTGGGCGCAGGCGAGGCAGATGGCGGCGTCTTACGGCTTTTCGCTGAACGCCGAGCCGCCCTCGCACGAAGAACTGGAACGTCTGCGCGGAATGGTCTACGCAGGGGAACGCATCCGTCTTTCGGACGCGGCGAAGCTGATCGATCGATACCGCGACAAGGGCGGAAAAGGAGGGCGGCTCTGATGGAAGGATCTACGCCGGACGTCGGAAAGATCGTCGCTCTGCTGACCGAAAATCCCGCCCTGCTCGCCGAGATCCGAGGGCTTCTCGCCTCGGCGACCGCCTCCGGCGGAGCAGGCGCGGACGCAATGCCCGAAGCCGCGATCCCGCAGAGGATCGAAACCGAGCCGCCCGCGGCGGAGACCGCCGCGACCGCAGGGGGCACAGGCGCAGCAAGCGCAGGCGTAACAAGCGCAGGCGCAACAAGCAAAGGCGCAGAAGGGAGAGGAGGCGGAAGCGGAGGACTTCTCGCGTCCTTTTTCGGCGGAGAGAGGCTGATGAACGACCGCCGCGAGCATCTTCTGCGCGCGCTGAAGCCCTATCTCTCCGAGGGGCGCGGCAGTGCGATCGATACGGCGATCGGACTTGCCAAAATTCTCGACACGGTCCGCGCCAAGTGAGCGGCAGACCTGCGAAAGGAGGACTTTATGTACATGACACCGCATTTTTCGGACGGCGAAAACCGGCTGCCCGAAGGCTATGACGGAACGGCGTTTTCTCCGCCCGATCTGCCGTCGGGGCTTGAACTTCCGACGAGGCCGACCGAGCCCGAAAGGCAGCCGCCCGCGATCCCAAGCAGTCCGCCGGACAACGGCTTTTCAAGACCTGCCGCGCCTCCGCCGCCTCCGCCTCCGCCGGGCATTTTCCCCGGAGGCGAGATCAAGTATTCGCCGGGGGTTGCACCGGGTGCCGTGCCGCCTCCGCCCCCGCCTCCGCCCGACGGAGGAGACCGAGGGGGGTTCGGCTTTGCCGACCGGCTTGCCCCGTGGCTTTCGGGCATTCCGGGGCTATCGAAGATCGCCGGACTCTTCGGCGGCGGAAAAGGCGCGCCTATCGGCGAGCGCGACCAACAAGGCCTCTTCGGCGGACGGTTTCCCCTCGGCGCGGAGGAACTGCTCCTGCTCGGCATCGCCGCCTTTCTCTTCTTCTCGAAAAGCGGCGATAAGATCTGCGCGCTGTTCCTGATCGCCCTGCTGTTTTTCGCCTGAAAGAGGCGCCGCCGGAGCGTACACCCCATGACCGGGATCGACCGAAAAAAGCGCCCGGCGCAGACAAAAACAGGCGAAATAGAACGCTCGGCGCAGACAAAAACAGGCGAAATAGAACGCTCGGCGCAGACAAAACAGGCAAAACAAAGCGCTCGGCGCAGACAAAACAAAGCGCCCGGCGCAGGAAAAAGCAGGCGAAAAAACGCGCTGAAACAAACCCCAAGCGGCGGACGGTAAATACACCGATTCCGCCGCTTTTTGTCTTGAAATGTAAAGAATTGTTGTATTTTAAGAGGTATTTTGAGCAAGGTGCGCTTCGCACTTTGGCACAACAGAGTCACCGGGAGCGTGATACCATCTGTAGGGGCGCTGCTTTAGCCGCGCCCGTAAAGGTAGGGCAAAATATTCAGTTAGGTTTTATATTGCTTTACTGCAAAGCTAAATCTAATGCGTTTTTCT
>CADBPA010000102.1 GCA_902796505.1 uncultured Ruminococcus sp. | reverse complement strand
TCCGCAATCTGAATACCGCGCTGATCGCGGATGCCGCCATCAACGGCAAGCACGAAACCATGTACAGCGCGCTGAAAGCCGCAGAGGGCGCCGGCTATATCGTCGAGCGCATCAACGCCAGCGCAAAGGGAAATGAGATTCTTTGGGATAGCGAAAATGACGTTTTCTGCTATCTGAATGACGGCAATATCGTTTACATTCCCAGCTCTGTAGAAGAGGACAAACAAATCAAAAATAGCGCAGATTATTATAAGCTTTGGAAAATTTACGACAGCGTTCCCACCGAACAGACCTACTCGATCTATCTTGCCGGTACGGCTGTGACCGGAGCGGTCGAAGCAAAAGTCGGCATTGACGTCGGCAACAATACCGGTATCCCCACTATTACTTACAATTCCGATTCCGAACAGGACGTAGTGATTCGTACGAATGGTGGAACGCTCATCATCAATGCCACAAATTCTAATTCCGAACAAGTGCATTACGGTACTTTGTCAAGTGCTGAAATTAAAACCGGAACATCCTGCTTCTATACTCACGGCACGATCGGAACAATGGACCTCAAAGCAGGTAAAGCGATTGCGGACAAAGGCGGCTATGTTGGACTTATCAAAGCAGCAGAAGGAACTCAAGTTGTTGAGCAAAACGGCGGTGTATTTGTGATTCCCTCAAATGCAACAACAGCCGAAATTCCCGAATCGGTAGTAACACAGCTCAGCGGTTATTCGGTTTCCGAAGATACTATTGTTGCCGATGCAACAAGAGAAGCAAATTCTTTCTATGGCATCGGTTCTCTTGAACAGCTGAAAGCATTCAGAGACGGCTGGAATAACGGAACAATTACTATTACAAAAGTTAAATTGACAGCTGACTTTGATTTGTCTGAAAATAATTGGTATCCCATCGGCACGTGGGAATATCCTTGGTTTGGAATATTTGATGGTAATGGTCATACTATTAATGGATTAACTGCAAATAGCACAGACGCCGATCACAAAGGACTTTACGCAAATGGCGATTCAGTTGGACTTGGTGAAACATATGGATTTTTCGGTATCGTTGGAAATGGTGATGCAAGCATTTCAAATGTTAGCTTTACAAATGTGAGTATTAATATATATGATGGTAAAGACGTTGGCGCGGTTATAGGATATGTGCCATCACTTGCTAAATTCAAAGCAGCTAATGCAAGCGGAAGTGATAAATTTATTTCAACGGATAAGTGGACGGATGATTCCGGTGTCGGATCGCATAACGTGACGATTTCCGGCGTTATGGTGTCAGGAAGCGTAAAAGGTGCTTCTCATATCGGCGGCTTAGTCGGAAAAGTATATACATCCGGCACTTTGAAAATTGAAAATTCTATCAATAGAGCAGAAGTTTCCGGAACCGGATCGAACACAGCAGGATTTGCAGGGTATATTAATGGTCCTTCTGCCACGACATTTATTTCGTGCGCTAACTATGGCGCTATTTCAAACAGTGCCGCGGGTTCTGTTGCCGGAATTGCAACTTATGCATCCGGAGCTACGATATTTGAATCCTGCAAGAACGAGGGAACGCTTTCTTCCGCTTCGGGGTATGTTGGTGGAATTATTGCTTGTATGCAAGAAACAAATGATACATTAACCTTTGAAGATTGTGAAAATGCAGGGAATATTTCTACTACCGGAATTGCCGCCGGAATCTATGCCGGAAACTATGGGGCTGCCGCCTTCAAAGGCAAGATCGTTTTCAAAGGTGTGCTTAAAAATTCAGGTGAACTTGCGTGTGACTCTACTAAAAGCGGTGACGTAATTGGACAATTTTCTGAAAAAGGTTTCAATTCTCTCAATGCGTTAAGCGATATTACAAGGATAGATACTTCTGAATTGAATGAAAAAATTACTCTTTCGTTTGCTAACAAAGTCAATAGAGGAAATGATAATTACACGATTTCTCTGAATATTGAAAATAATTAAATTTCTCATTCAGTAAACGCACGCCCTATTCACCCAAAGCAAAACGAAATAGCAGCGTTCAGAATTTGTAGAGTTGTCCCTGCATCTGACCGATTTCATGGGACAGAATGATCTATAACACAAGAACGGGATCTGTCGGGAAGCTTCGGCAGGTCTCGTTTTTTTGTGAAACTACAGCGGTTCGCACATTTCGATCGAAACTTACAGCGCATTTGCGCGAACTTTCGTAAATTTTCTTCGCCGGGCTTGCTTCGTTGGTCTTTCGGAAAATAAAAGAAAGAAAATCCGTCGTGCGGGCGGTTTCCTCCGAAAAAGCCTTGATTTTACGCCCGAAATGTGCTATACTGAACTGTAAGACAAAAATAAAGGACGAAATCGTATGTTTGAAATCGCCATTCAGAAGATCCGCCGGTACGGTCGGATCATCCTTCATCGGCACACCCACCCGGACGGCGACGCCATCGGCAGTCAGGTCGGGCTTGCCGCGCTGATCCGCGAGAATTTCCCCGAAAAAGAGGTCTATCTTGTCGGAGACGACGCCGGCCGCTATTCCTTTATGGAGGGCAGCACGCCGGACGTGATCCCGGACGAATATTATCGCGGCGCGCTTGCGATCGTTCTCGACACCTCCGGCAGAGGCCTCATCAGCGACGGCCGCTATCAGACCGCCGAGGACACCCTGCGCATCGACCATCATCTTTTCATCGAGCAGATCTGTGCCGACGAGATCGTGGACACCTCCTATGAAAGCTGCTGCGGACTCATCACCGATCTTGCGATCGAGTGCGGACTCCGCGTCGACCGCCTTGCGGCAAAATCGCTTTATACCGGCATGGCGACCGACTCCGGCCGCTTCCGCTACGATTGCACCACCGCCGAAACCTTCCGCCGCGCCGGCTTCTTGATGCAGCACGGGGTCGATCTCGGCGAGGTTTACGGCGATCTTTACGCCGACGATTTTTCCTCGATCCAGCTTCGCGCAAGCTACGTGCTGAAGATCCGGTTTACCGAACATCGCGTCGCCTATATTCACACGACGGCGGAGGAGATCGCCGCCGGAGGACTCGATCCCCACGCGATCTCGCGCGGCATGGTCGGCACGATGGGAGACATCCGCGGCGTGGATATCTGGGTGAATTTCACCGATTCGGACGCCGGCGTGCTTTGCGAGATCCGTTCGAGCAAATACAATATCAACCCCATCGCCGTCAAATACGGCGGCGGCGGACACAAAAAGGCAAGCGGCGCGACGGTCGCGGACTACGCCACCGCGCTGAAAATGCTTGCCGATCTTGACGAAATGGCAGGGCAGGGGCATGAATGATCTCGGAATCAAGCGCAAAATTCTCGATAAGATCAAGGAGTACGACAAGATCATCCTTGTGCGGCACACCCGCCCGGACGGCGACGCGGTCGGCTCGACGAAGGGCTTGCAGGCGATCCTGCGCGCCTCCTTCCCGGAAAAGACCGTCCTGCTTCTGAACGAGGATTACGCCGACTATACCGCCTTCCTCGGCGCGGAGGACGCCCCGATCCCGGACGAAGAATATGCCGGCGCGCTCGTCCTTGCGCTCGACACGGGTACCGCCGACCGCCTTTCCAACAAGAAAACGGGCCTTGCGCGCGAGATCGTCAAGATCGACCACCACATCGAGGACAAGCCCTACGGCGACCTCTGCTGGATCGAGGAGCATCGCTCGTCCACCTGCGAGATGATCGTCGATTTTTACGACAGCTTCCGGGAGGAGTTGAAACTGCCGCGCGAGGCGGCGGAAGCCCTCTTCGTCGGCATGGTGACCGATTCCGGCCGCTTCCGCTACCGCGAAACGTCGGGCGACACCCTCCGCATGGCGGCGATCCTGCTCGAAACCGGGATCGACACCGACCGCATCTACGCGCAGCTCTATCTTGAGGATTTCGCCTCGGTCAAGCGCGAAGCCGACATCCTCCGCTCGGTGAAAATGACGCCGAACGGCGTCTGCTACCTCTATATCAGCCTGAAAATGCAGGAAAAGTACGGCATGACGAGCGAGCAGGCGAGCAATACCGTCAATACGATGGACAAGATCAAAGGCTCGATGATCTGGATCGCCTTCATCGAAAACAAAAACGCCGCGACCGGGGAGGAATCGATCCGCGTCCGCCTGCGCTCGCGCTTTGTCGAAGTCCAGCCGCTGGCGTGCAACTATCGTGGCGGCGGACACGCCTGCGCCGCCGGGGCGACCGTCTATAACCGAAAAGAAGTCCGCGCTCTGCTTGCCGACGCAGACCGTCTGCTCGGCGATTTCAAGGCGCAAAACCCCGATTGCCTATGAGAAAAAACGACAAAATGCAAATATTAGTTGTCAATGACGACGGCTATACCTCCGAGGGCATCCGCATTCTCGCCGAATTTGCCGGAACGCTCGGCAACGTCACCCTCTGCGCGCCGAAAACCGAGCAGAGCGGAAAAAGCCACGCGATCAACATCACCTCGCCCTTTGAGGCGAAGCGGGCGGAGCCGATCGGCGGCGCCGAGTGCTGGTACGTCGATTCCACCCCTGCCGACTGCGTGCGCTTCGCCGTGAACGGTCTGCACCGGGAATACGATCTCGTTTTTTCGGGGATCAACCGCGGGATCAACGTCGGGCGGGATATCCTCTATTCCGGGACGGTCGGCGCGATCTTTGAGGCGGCGGCGCTCGGGATGCCGGCGATCGCCTTCTCCACCGAGCCGGGCGATTTCGGGACGGCGAAAGAGAAGATCCCCGCCGTTTACGCGTGGATGGCGGAGCGCGGTCTGCTCGCCGGGCGGTGTCTTTGGAATATCAATATCCCGAAGGTCTCGCCGAAGGGAATCCTTCTGACGCGGCAGGCAGGACCCTACTACCTCGACCGTATCGAGCCGTGCGGAGATGGACTCTTCCGGCAGATCGGCTATTCGATGTATCAAGGCACGGCGGACCTCTCGCTCGATCTTGACGCCGTGATGAACGGTTATATTTCGATCACCCCGATGAGCCTCTCGCGCACCGACGAAAAAGTCCTTCATGATCCCGATTTTGACAAGAATACTTTACAAAAATAATCATTCAGCAAAGGAGAAAAAGATGTTTTCCGCATTTCTGGAAGAAAACAGAGCGAAGCTGCGTGCGATCGTGGACGCGCTGACCGGCGATTTCCGCTACGTCTCGCTGCTGGCGACCGACGTGAAGTCCCGCCGCTTCCTCGCCAACCGCATGAGCGCCTCGGCTGCCGACGGGCAGGACTGCGAGCGCGGCTTCGTTCTCAAAATGTCCGCCGGAGGGGCGTTCTTTGAATATTCCTTCGACGAGCTTCCCGACGATCCGAAGGCGTTCGCCGCGCAGGTCGCCGCCGAATTTGCGCGCGCCGATCTTCCTGCCGCCGAGGTGGAAACCCTCCCGGTGCCGGACGAGCCGCTGAAGCGCGACTTCCTCCGCGAGAGCGATTTTGCCGAATTTTCGGATGAAAAGATCCTCGCCTTCTGCGGCGAAATGAAGGACAGGATCCTTGCCGCGGACGAGAAGGTCGCAAACGCCGTCGCGCTCCTCATGACGCTCGACGTCTCGAAGATGTTCCTCTCGCAAAACCGCGAGCTGACGCAGAATTACACCTGGTGCAACGGAATCCTCCTCGCCTACTACCGCGACGGCGAGAAGATGGTCTCCTGCCGCGAGGGCGCCTATTCGCATAAACTCTCCGAGGTCATCGCGGCGCTTCCCGGCAAGATCGACCGGCTGATCGAAAAGGCGCGCTGCCTCGTCAAAGCCACGCCGATCGAGTCCGGCTTCTACGACGTCATCACCGATCCGAGCATCACCGGGCTGATCGCCCACGAAGCCTTCGGCCACGGCGTCGAGATGGACCAGTTCGTCAAGGACCGCGCGATCGCCAAGGAGTACGTCGGCAAGTACGTCGCCTCCCCGATCGTCTCGATGCGCGACGGCGCCGGATCCACCCTTTCGGTCGCCTCCTATTTCTTCGACGACGACGGCGTTCTCGCGCACGATACGCAGATCATCAAGGACGGTATCCTCGTCAGCGGCATCTGCGATCTCGTCAGTTCCCGTCAGCTCGGCTGTGAGCCGACCGGAAACGGCCGCCGCCAGTCCTTCAAAAACAAGGCCTACACCCGGATGACCAACACCTTCTTTGAAAAAGGAAGCGACAAGCTTTCGGATATGATCGCCTCGGTCAAGCACGGCTATATGCTCTTCGAGACGAACAACGGCATGGAAGATCCGAAAAACTGGGCGATCCAATGCGTCTGCGAATACGGCATCGAGATCGTGGACGGCAAACTGACCGACCACTACGTCTCTCCGGTCGTGATGAGCGGCTACGTGCCGGATCTGCTGAAATCCATCTCGATGGTCAGCGACGACTTCGAGGTCGCAGGCGCCGGCCAATGCGGCAAAGGCTATAAAGAATGGGTGCGCGTCTCCGACGGAGGTCCTGCCCTGAAAGCGAAGGTGAAACTCTCATGATGGATCTGCTTCAAAAACTCCTTTCGTCCGCCGGACTCGACGGCTATAAGATCAACCGCACCGTGACCGAGACCGATCAGCTCTTCTTCGTCCACGACCGCGTGGAGACCGTCCGCCGCGGCAGAACGACCGACTATTCGGTCAGCGTCTATCTTGCGCACGACGGCGCGCTCGGCGACGCCTCCTTCCGCCTCTCCCCCACCGCGACCGAGCAGGAGATCGCCTCCGCCGTCGCCGCCGCCAAGGAGAACGCCCGCGCCATCCGCAATCAGCCCTACTCGCTCGTCCGCGGCGAGACCGGGAGCTTCTCGCATAAAAACCTCATCGAGGGAAAAAGCCTCGCCGAGGTCGCCGAGGCGATCGCAAACGCCGTCTTTGCCGAGCGGGGAAGCGCCGGCGCCGGGCTGAACGCCACCGAGATCTTCCTCTATCATACCGATACGCGTATCGTCAATTCCGACGGCACCGATAAGTCCTCGTCCTCCTACAGCGCGATGATCGAGACCATCCCGACCTTCGATCTCCCCGACCGCTCGGTCGAAACCTATGCGCAGACGCGCCTTTCGAGCTTCGACGAGCCGTCCCTGCGCGCCTATATCCGCGAGGAACTGCGCAAGGTCGAACTCCGCGCCAAAGCCGAAAAGATCGACCTGCCCGCCGGCGTCGCCGTCACCCTCCCGGCGGAGGAGATCTGCGAGATCCTCTCGGAATACGCCGACCAGCTGCACTATTCCGCGCTCTATACCCATTCGGGTATCCTCAAAAAGGGCGACGAGATCCAGACCGCCGAGGACTGCGACCGCATCACCCTGACCGCCGTCGGCAAAGCCGAAGGCGCGTGCGAAAGCGCCGATTTCGATGAGGACGGCTCCTCCCTGACCGACCGCACCCTGATCCGCGACGGCAAAGTCGAAGCCTTCTTCGGCGGCAACCGCTTCGCGCAGTACGTCGGCGAGCCGAACACCGGCAACCTGCGCGTCCTCTCGCTCGCCCCCGGCAGCCTCACCGAAGAGGAGCTTTTCGCGTGCGATCGGCTCGAATGCCTGCAATTCTCCGGACTTCAGGTCGATCTCTTCAACGATTATATCGGCGGCGAAGTCCGCCTCGCGGTCCTGCACAAGGACGGAAAAGAGATCCCGGCGACCGCCTTTTCGATCAGCGGTAAACTCAGCGAGGTGCTGAATACCCTCCGCCTCTCCGAAAAAACGACCGCCCGTCCGAATTACGTCGGACCCGCCGTCGCCCTGCTCGAAAAATTCACGATCCTCTGATC
>CADBPA010000101.1 GCA_902796505.1 uncultured Ruminococcus sp. | reverse complement strand
GCCTGTGGCGGCCTGTGTCCATCCGGGTCTCCCAAATGGGATTCCGAAAGCATTATATCATAGTTTTCTTCGTTTGTCAACCGCTTTCGACCGTTTTTTCGGTTCGGCTTCTTTGCGTTCCTTTGCGCGTTCTGCCGCCGGGCTTCGGGGAAATCGCGTCTTTTCACCGGAAAAGGACGGAACGCACGCGGCGAAAAGAACTTTCCGGACGGTTTTGAAATCTTCCGAAAAAACTCCGGAAAAATCCCGAAAAAAGTTTGAAAAATCCCTTGCTTTTTGTGCGCGGGCGTAGTATAATAATCAGACCACCGCGCGGACAAGCCGCCGGAGGATCACCCCGCCGCGAGCGGCGGGCGGTTAAGTGAGGACTTTCGTCATGATATCCGCTGCTGAACTGTTAAAAAACAAACCGATCCCCGAAAAAGCAATTCCCGTATTCGACCGCATGAAGGCGGAAGAGGAGAATATTCTTTTTGCGATCGTCGGCGATCTGACGCTGAACGGCCGCTATGCCGAGAACGTTCTTTTCTTCACACCCGAGGCGGTCGTTTTTGTTGACGAGAAGGGCGGGGACGTCCGCTACCGCTACGCCGATATGGCGGACGTGGAGTCGAAGCGGATGTACGGCAACGCCACCCTCTCGGCGGTCCTGCCGGACGGGCATCGCAAGATCTTCTTCCGCTACACCTTCGCGGTCTCCGCGCTCTGCGACGCCGCCGCGCTCTTCATCAACCACGTGCGTGACGGCGAAAATCTCGCCGAGGAAAACGCGATCATGGCGGTCACCTTCGAGCGGGCGCTCAGCGTCTGCCCCCGGTGCGGAAGAACGCTGCTCCATCCCGGCGCGGAATGCATCATGTGCCGCTCGAAGAGCAAGATCGTCAAGAAGCTCGCCGTCTACCTGAAGCCCTCCTTCGGCAGGCTGATCTTCTGCATTTTCCTCTCGCTCTTCACGACGGCGATGGCGCTCGTTCCCCCGGCGATCACCGGCTTTATCGTGGACGACGTCTTTCCGGGCGGCTCCGGCGCGTCCGGGCATCCGCTCCTGAACGCGATCGCCGGCATTCTCGGCAACGAACCGCACCGCGTCCTTCTGACGATGATCCTCTGCCTGCTCTTCACCTATCTTCTCCAGCACGTGGTCGGCGCGCTGCGCGCCTATCTCATGAGAACGATCGGCGATAAAGCGGTCAGCGCGATGCGCAACGACATCTACCGCAAGGCGCAGTACCTGCCGATGCGTTTTTACGACAAGACCTCGACCGGCTCGGTCATCAACCGCATCGCCGGCGATACCAACACCCTCCAGCAGTTTATGCTCCGCATCACGCAGGAGGCGGTCGTCCACTTCTTCCAGATGGTCGGTATCATCGTCATTATGCTGACGATGAACCCCTCGCTGACGCTGCTCTCGCTGCTCCCGATTCCCCTGATCGTCCTTGCGACGCGCTTCTTCTCGAAGCGCATCCGTCCCTTCTACCGCCGCATCTGGCGCAGATGGTCCTCGGTCTTTGCCACCCTTGCCGATACCATCCCCTGCATCAAGGTCGTCAAGTCCTTCACCGGCGAGAAACGCTCGGCGGAGAGATTCGAGAAGAAGAACGCCGATTGGCTGCAGATGGACCTGAAGCTCGGCAAGCTCGCCACCGCCTTCCCGCAGTTCGTCGCCTTCTTCACCGCCTGCGGATCGCTCGTCATCTGGGGCATCGGCGGCTCGCGCGTCATCGACGGCGTGGCAGGCTACTCGGCAGGTCTGATCGTCTCCTTCATCTCCTACGCCTCGATGTTCTATAACCCGGTCTCCTTCTTCGCCAACCTCTCGGATTCCTATCAGGGCGCCCTCGCCTCGACCGAGAAGATCCTCGACATCCTCGAAGCCGAGCCGGAAACGCAGGCGGAATCGCATATCGTCCCGGACAAGCTCCGCGGCAAGATCGAATTTCTCCACGTCGGTTTCTCGTTTGACCGCACGAAAAAGGTCCTCGACGACGTAACGCTCGAGATCCAACCCGGCGAGGTCGTCGGCATCGTCGGAACGACCGGATCCGGCAAATCCACCCTGATCAACCTGCTGATGCGCTTCTACGACGGGTACAGCGGCGAGATCCTCGTGGACGGCCACAACATCAAGAATTTCGACCTCTCGGCATACCGCGCGCAGATCGGCTACGTGCAGCAGGAGCCGCAGATGTTCTCGGATACCATCTTCAACAATATCGCCTACTCGAATCCGAACGCGACGGTCGAGCAGGTCATCCACGCGGCGGACATCGCCAACGCCCACGGTTTCATCGCCCGCCAGCCGGACGCTTACGATACCATGCTCGGCGAGCGCGGCGTCGGCGTTTCGGGCGGCGAAAAACAGCGCATCTCGATCGCGCGCGCCGTGCTGATGGATCCGTCCATCCTCATCTTCGACGAGGCGACCGCCGCCGTCGATTCCGAGACCGAGCGGCTGATCCAGGACGCCATCGACCGCCTGATCGCCGGCAAGACCACCCTGATGATCGCCCACCGCCTGTCCACCCTCCGCCGCGCCAACCGCATCATCGTCGTCGATAACGGAAAGATCATCGAAAACGGATCGCCCGAAGAACTGATGGCGAAGAAGGGCAAGTACTATAAGCTCGTCCAGATCCAGTCGATGGCGCAGGAGTCCGAAAGAATGAGAGAGGAGGAGAGATTCTGATGCTCACCACCGAAAAACACGAAAGCGAAGAGCGCATCCACGCGCCGGAGCAGAAGCCGCGCGTCTATCTCACCGCCGACGACCGCGTTCTCGTTTATGAAAACAATCTCGTCACCCTCGCCTTTGCCGGGGGAGAGAAGATCGAAGCCGTCGAGCCGCGCCGTCTGTTCCCGAACAGTATGCCGGATTCGTATATCACCTTCCTGAACGCCGACGGCGAAGAGGTCGCCGTCATCCGCGAGCTTTCGGGGATCGACCGCGAATCGCGTAAGGTCGTCGAGAGGGCGCTCGCCGATTATTACCTCGTTCCGCATATCACGAAGATCGTCGCGGTCAGCGAAAAATACGGCATTCTGCGCTGGACGGTCGAGACCGACCGCGGCGTCAAGTCCTTCGACATCCGCAACCGCAACCACGACATCCGCGTTCTGCCGGACGGCAGAGTCCGCGTGCGCGATTCGGACGACAACCGCTACGTCATCGACGATTTCAATTCGCTCGACGCGTCGAGCCGCCTGAAAATGATCGCCGATCTGTAATTTCCCGCTTGACAGACGAGAGGGAAATATGCTATAATATAGCAGGTCTCAAAAAAACAAAAACAAAGGAGAAACATCATGAAAAAATGGAAATGCCTGATCTGCGGCGAGATCGTCGAGTCTGACGTTCGCCCGGATAAATGCCCGCTCTGCAAAGCCCCCGGTGAGAAATTCGTCGAGATCGTCGAGGAAGAACTGAACTGGGCTGCCGAGCATGTTCTCGGCGTCGGCAAGGACGCAAACGTTCCCGAAGAGATCGTCGAAGGTCTCCGCTCCAACTTCCAGGGGGAATGCTCCGAGGTCGGTATGTACCTCGCCATGGCGCGCGTCGCCTACCGCGAAGGATACGCCGAGATCGGCGCGTACTGGGAAAAGGCAGCGTATGAGGAAGCCGAGCACGCCGCAAAATTTGCCGAACTTCTCGGCGAGGTGCTGACCGATTCGACCAAGAAGAACCTTGAGATGCGCGTTGCCGCCGAAAACGGCGCGACCGAAGGCAAGTTTGAACTCGCTAAGAAAGCGAAGGCTCTGAACCTCGACGCCATCCATGACACCGTTCACGAAATGGCGCGCGACGAAGCCCGCCACGGCAAAGCCTTCAAAGGCCTGCTGGATCGTTATTTCGGCAAGAAATAATCGAAAAAAGCAAATAAAAGTTAGAAAATCCCCGGTTTTCACCGGGGATTTTTGATTTGGAAAGCCTTTAAACTTCGCCTTTTTCAGCCTTGATTTGCTCATATTGCGCAAGGAGCGTCGGCTTGCCCTTCACAAGTTTTTTGACCGAAAGTTCCTGCGCTTTGTCGTTGGCAAGGCGGAGATTGTTTTCGGAGGCTTGAAGCGCATCTCTCGTTTTTTGCTGTTGCTTGATCGTCTTATCGATCTCCTCAATTGCCTTTTTGAATCGATCGCTTGCGAGCCGGTAATTGTGGCCGAATTTATCCTGCGCGTCCTTCAGTTCCTTCTCGAAGTTTGCAAGATCAATATTCTGATTTTGCGCCACAACGAGCTGTTTGCGGTATTCCGCGGTCTTTTGTGCCGCGTTGCGCAGAAGCGTGATCAGCGAAATGAAGAACTGCGGACGGATCACGTACATTTTCGGATATTTGTAGGAAACGTCCACGATGCCCTGATTGTAAAATTCGTTGTCCGCTTCCAGCATACTGACAAGAACGGCGTATTCGCAGCCCTTCTCATTGCGGTCTTTATCAAGTTTGTCGAAGAAGTCCGCATTTTTATGCTTGGTCTTGGTTTCGTCCGATTCGTTTTTCATCTCGAACATGATCGAGATATATTCGACCGAATCGACATAATCGCGGAAAATGTAATCGCCCTTGCTGCCGCTCTTCGCGTCGTTGTCCTTTTCAAAATAGGCGTTCGGAAAAGCGGTCATACGGATCTTGTTGAATTCGATCTCGCAATGCTGTTCCAGCGATTCGCCGACCATCTTGGTGGACAGACTCTTCTTGAAGTCGCGGATCTGCTCGATTTCTTTTTCTTTCACTTCCAGCTGTATTCTGTGAGTCTCTTTCAGCGAATTGATCTGTTCGGTCTTTTGCGCGAGTTCCTTGTCTTTTTCTTCGACAGCTTCTTTGACGGCGATCTTCTTCTCGCTTTCCGCCTGCTCAAGTTTTGCCTCAAGCTCCTGTCTCTTCAGCTTTTCTTCGGCAATTTCTTTGTCCTTTTTGCTTTCCGCTTTCAGCACTTCGGCTTGCGTTTCTTTTTGGCTTTCGTCCACCTGATGCTTCAAACGCTCGATTTCCGCGTCTTTTTCTGCGAGAAGACGGGTTTTTTCGGTTTCCGCATTCGCTTTTGCTACTTCCTCGGCTTGAGTTACGCGAGCGGAAACTTCTTTTTCAAACGTTTTGTCGCGTATTTGCTTTTGAATATCCGCGTAACTTTTCTCGTCAATGGAGAATTTTTCTCCGCATTTCGGGCAAATAATTTCGTGCATCTTGTTTCTCCTCGCTTTTTCTTTTAATTGTATCACAAAAGCGCAACCTTGTCAATCTGCTTTTTTTGCACTTTTTCAAAATGATTATATCACAATATGAGATAAAAGTCAATATCTCAAAGCGAGATTTTTTATAATGTACATAACCCAAAGGAAAAAGGTGACGGTATGGTACATTTACG
>CADBPA010000100.1 GCA_902796505.1 uncultured Ruminococcus sp. | reverse complement strand
GGAAGCCTGACCGCCTGTGTTGGAGTAGACCTCAGTGTCGAATACCATGATGTTGACGTCTTCACCGGAAGCGAGAACGTGGTCTACGCCGCCGAAGCCGATATCGTATGCCCATCCGTCTCCGCCGAAGATCCAGACGGCCTTCTTGGAGAGGAACTGCTTTTCGGCGAGGATCTTCTCGCGCAGCGGATCGTCACAGCCGCAGCCTTCGAGCATCGCGACGAGCTTCTTGGTGGCGGCTTCGTTTGCCTTGCCGTCGTCAAGCGTGTTGAGATAGCCGTCGATCACGGCGATCTTCTGCTCGTCCTTGCACTGCTCGCGCAGCTCTTTGACGTAGCCGATCAGTTTGTTGCGGATGGTCTTCTGGCCGATATAGAGGCCGAGGCCGTGTTCCGCGTTGTCCTCGAAGAGCGAGTTGATCCAAGCGGGACCTCTGCCGGACTCTTTGTTGACGGTATAGGGGGTAGCGGGAGCGGAGCCGCCCCAGATGGAGGAGCATCCGGTCGCGTTCGAGATGAACATTCTCTCGCCGAACAGCTGGGTGATCAGGCGGGCATAGGAGGTCTCGGCGCATCCTGCGCAGGAGCCGGAGAACTCGAGCAGGGGCTGCTTGAACTGCGAGCCCTTCACGGTGGTGTTGATCAGCTCGGGCTTCTCGGAGACCTTGGCGACGGCGTAGTCGAACACCTTCTGCTGGTCGAGCTGGCTGTCCATCGGCTTCATCTCGATCGCCTTCTTATCGGTGCCGTCCTTGATCGCCTTCGCGGTGACCGGGCAGGCCTTGACGCAAAGCGTGCATCCCATACAATCCATCGGGCTGATCGCCATGGTGAACTGATACGGAAGGACCTTGGTGGCGGGTTTGATCTTGGTCTCTGCGGGAGCGGCGGCAGCCTCGGCGTCGGTCATTGCGACCGGGCGGATGCAGGCGTGCGGGCAGACGAACGCGCAGTTGTTGCAGGCGACGCAGTGTTCGGGATGCCATTCGGGAACCATGACGGCAACGCCGCGCTTCTCATAGGCGGCGGCACCCTGCGGGAACTCGCCGGTGGCGTACTTCTCGAACGCGCTGACAGGGAGCGAATCGCCCTTCATGGCGACGACCGGGAGAACGATCTCGTTGACGTAATCGACCAGATCTTTGCGGTCTCCGGTGACCTTTGCGGCAGGCGCGGTCTGTCCGGCGTTCTTCCAGGACTCGGGAACCGAGACGAGGTGGAGCGCGTCTTTTCCGGCGTCGATCGCCTTGTGGTTGAGGTCGACGATGTCCTGTCCCTTCTTCAGGTAGGACTTGGTCGCCATATACTTCATATAGCCGATCGCCTCGTCGATCGGAAGGATCTTCGCGAGGGTGAAGAAGGCGGACTGCAGAACGGTGTTCTTGACCTTGGCGTTGCCGAGGTCGATGGCGAGCTTGGTCGCGTTGATGGTATAGAACTTGATATTGTTGTTCGCAATATAGCTCTTGACCGACGCGGGAATATGCTCGTCCAGCTCGTCGTCGCTCCACTGGCAGTCGAGCAGGAAGGTTCCGCCCGGCTTCACGTCGGAGATCATGTCGTACTTGGCAAGATAGGCGTGGTTGTGGCAGGCGACGAAGTCAGCCTTATTGATATAATAGGAAGACTTGATGGGGGAATCGCCGAAGCGCAGGTGCGAGATGGTGATACCGCCGGTCTTCTTCGAGTCGTACTGAAAGTACGCCTGGATATACTTATCGGTGTGGTCGCCGATGATCTTGATGGAGTTCTTGTTCGCGCCGACCGTTCCGTCGCCGCCGAGACCCCAGAATTTGCACTGGATCATATCGGAGGGTGCGGTGTCGGGAGCGGGCTTCTCCTCGAGCGAGTGGCCGGTCAGATCGTCCACGATGCCGATGGTGAAGTGGTTCTTCGGGGATCTCTTCTTCAGGTTGTCATAGACGGCGAAGACCGACGAGGGAGGCGTGTCCTTCGAGCCGAGGCCGTATCTGCCGCCGAAGACCTTGATATCGGTTCTGCCGACTTCGGTCAGCGCGGCGACAACGTCGAGATAGAGCGGCTCGCCGAGAGAGCCGGGCTCCTTCGTTCTGTCGAGGACGGCGATCTTCTTGACCGTCTTGGGCAGGGCGGCGGAGAGCTTCTTGGCGACGAACGGACGGTACAGACGGACCTTGACAAGGCCGACCTTTTCGCCCTTTGCGGTCAGGTAATCGATGACCTCCTCCGCGACGTCGCAGATCGAGCCCATCGCAACGATGACGCGATCGGCGTCGGGTGCGCCGACGTAGTTGAAGAGCTTGTAGTTGGTGCCGATCTTCTTGTTGACCTGCTTCATATAATCCTCGACGACTGCCGGGAGAGCGTCATAGTAGCGGTTGCAGGCTTCTCTGTTCTGGAAGAAGATATCGCCGTTTTCGGCAGAGCCGCGAAGGGCGGGATGCTCGGGGTTCAGAGCCGCCTTGCGGAAGGCGTTCACCGCGTCGAAATCGACCATATCGGCAAGATCCTTGTAGTCCCATGCGGCGACCTTCTGGATCTCGTGCGAGGTACGGAAACCGTCAAAGAAGTTCAGGAAGGGGACTCTGCCCTTGATCGCGGAAAGATGCGCGACGGCGCCGAGGTCCATGATCTCCTGCGGGTTGGTTTCGGCGAGCATGGCGAAACCGGTCTGACGGCAGGCGTAGATATCCGAGTGGTCTCCGAAGATGTTCAGCGCCTGAGTGGCGACGCATCTTGCGGAAACGTGGATCACGCAGGGCAGAAGCTCCGCGGCGATCTTGTACATATTCGGGATCATCAGAAGCAGGCCCTGAGACGCGGTATAGGTGGTGGTCAGCGCGCCTGCGCCGAGCGAACCGTGGACCGCACCGGCTGCGCCGGCTTCGGACTGCATCTCCACGACCTTGACGTTTTCACCGAAGATGTTCTTCGCGGGCTTGCCGAAAATGTTCTTATCGGTCGCAGACCACGTGTCGGTGACTTCCGCCATAGGGCTGGAAGGGGTAATGGGGTAGATGGCGGCAACGTCGGTGAACGCATAGGATACGTGCGCGGCGGCGGTGTTACCATCCATAGAGATTTTCTTTCTCTCTACCATTGGAATTTCCTCCGTTTTGGGTTAGATTTTTTATATATTTTTATATATAGGAATACCAAATAAGAATTATAACATATTTTAAAGGAAAAGTAAAGGGGAAACGCAAAAATTTATCAAAACAACTTTTCCTCGGCGATACCGCCCGGAAAAATCAGCCGTCCTCCCGTGCGCCGAGCGGGAAGAGCTCGTCCACGGCTTTGCGGTATCCGTCGTAGCCGATCAGGAGATTGAGCGCTTCGAGCAGGGCGTTCGCCGTCATATCATCCGGCATGGAAAAATGTTTTGCAAGGCGTGCGCGATTTGCCGCCGCAGAGGGGCATCCGGTGAGATGATCCTCAAAAAAGTCAACTTTTGTTATCTTTTTCCGCTCTTTTTCGGAAATCGGAGCATCGCTTTCGCCGGCAAGGAAGGGGGAAAAGGTCTCGCGCAAAATCTCGCCGTTCATTCCTTCCACGCCGAGCAGACCGGCTTTCGAGGGCGCGTCTTTGCGGCGCTCTTTGCCGCGGATCTTCGGGACGACGGCGCAGTATACCTTCTCTTTCGGAAGGATGCCGAGCAGGAAGGAGCGGATCTGTTTGCCGCCGCCGTCCGGATCGGTCAGGAGAATGACGCCCTTTTCCCCGGCGATGCGTCGGAAGAGCGCCTGCTTTTCTTTGGCGTTGAAGATGGAGAATCCCCCGGTCACGAAGACGTCGGCGTCAAAATAGGAAAGGATCGTGATCTTGTCGTACTTTCCTTCGACGATGACCGGGAGCGCGATGCGCGGTTTAGCCATGGGGCGCCTCCTTTGCGCGCCGGGCGCGCTCTTCCCTTTTTTCCTCTTTGGCCTTGTGCGCGCAGAGGGACGCCAGAGGGCATTCTGCGCAGAGCGGCGAGCGCGCAGTGCAGACTTCTCTGCCGAAGAGGACGATCCGGTGGCAGAAATCGCTTCCCTCGCCCGCCGGGATCACCCGGCGCAGGATCTTCTCGATCTTCGTCGGATCCTTTTCGGTTTCGGGATAAAAGCCGAGTTTGCCGCAGACGCGGATGCAATGGGTGTCGCAGACGACGGCGTCGCCGCCGTAAATATCCCCGACGAGCAGATTGGCGATCTTCCGCCCGACGCCCGGAAATTTCAGCAGCTCGTCGATATCGTTCGGGATCACGCCGCCGTATTCGTCCACGAGCATCCGCGAGGCGTCCTTGATATTTTTCGCTTTGGTGCGGAAGAGTCCGCAGGGCATCACGATCTTCTCGATCCCGGCGAGGTCGCCCTCCGCCATATCCTTTGCGGTCGGGAAGGCGCGGAAGAGTTCCTCCGAGACGGTATTCACGCGCGCGTCGGTGCATTGCGCCGAAAGCCTGCCCATGACGAGCAGTCGCCACGGATCGCCCTCATAGTGCAGCGCGCAGAGGGCTTCGGGGTATTTTTCGGTCAGGATCGCGTGGATCTGCGAAAACCGTTCCCGGTCTTTTTTGAGACTGCGCTCGCTCGTTTTCATACCGTCGCTCCCCCCTCGGACAGGGCGCGGTCCATCAGCTCCCGCGTGAGCTTCAGCGAAAGGCCGACGACCGTGTCAAAATCTCCGTCGTAGGAGGCGACGAGTCTTCCGCCCTCGCCCTGAATGCCGTAGGCGCCCGCCTTGTCCATCGGCTCGCCGGTGCGGATATAGGCGAGGATCTCCTCTTCGGTGAGCGTGCGGAAGGTCACCGCCGTGGAGGCGACGCCGCTGTAGGTCTTTCCGCGATAAAACACCGCCACGCCGGTGCGCACGTAGTGCACCTTTCCCGACAGGGCGCGCAGCATCCGCGCGGCGTCTTCTTCGTCCTTCGGCTTGCCGAGCGGCTCGCCGGAAAGCTCCACCAGCGTGTCGGAGGAGAGGATGAGCGCGTCAGCGGAGGCGGGATCTGCTTCGATCGCGTGCGCGACCGCCTCTCCCTTGCGCCGCGCGAGGATCTCCACGCCGCGCTCCGGCGGCGTTCCCTGCGGAAGCGATTCGTCCGCCTCGGCGGGGAGAATTTCAAACTCCGGACAGAGGCGCGAGAGCAGTTCTTTTCTGCGCGGAGATTTCGATGCGAGAATGATCTTCATATTCGGTAAAGCTTCCTTTTCTTCGGCTCGGATCTCTTTTTCTTTCCTTTATTATACCTTTTTCCTCGCCGTCTGTCAATCCTTTTCGGAAAAAAGCGAAAAAGCACGCCGAAGCTTTGCGCCGTAGGAAAACGCTGCCGGTGCGGACAAAAAGAAAGAGCGCCGCTTTCGCGGCGCTCTCGGAAAGTTCAAAGAGTTCTTCCGGAATTAGTCGGGAAGTCTCTCGTATTCCTGAACGAGGGTCTGCAGGTTGGTCTGCTTCTTCTGATAGAGAGAAGCGTAGATCTGCGCCATATCGGTTCTGCGGTAAGGAACACCTTCGTAGGTCTTGTTACCGATCAGAATCGCGTGCCATCTCGAGTTGACTGCATCGGGATCGGTGGATTCATAGAAGAAGCCGATCGCATCCTCGAAGAGTTTATCGAAGGAGGTACGGACGTTCGAACGGATGAAACGAAGGATATCGATGTTGCCCTGAAGGCTGGAGTCGATCGTCGTGTACATCAGCTCGATGTTGTAGTAGTCGTCCAGGATCTGAGAAGAGTGCGTGGACTGATACTGAAGGAACGCGGTGCACTGCTCGAACTTTTGCGTGCACTGAGCGATCGCGCCGGCGCGGCCGACAACGTGGATCTGAGTCAGATAGTTGTCGCCTGCTTTGTAAACCGGAACGGGAACGATACCGAATCCGCCGGTGCCGTCGGTTTTCTTCATGTTCTGATACTGCTCATATTCCAGAGAACCGAGAAGGATAACGCCGCCGAAGAGGACCATGTTGTCCGCGAAGCGGTTACGGATCGCCTGAAGAGCGGTCGCGCCGTAGGTAGCGCCTGCCGCAGCGGTGACTGCCGCAACGCCGGTCTGACCGAAAAGGGTGTACTCAGCGGCTGCGAAGTCAAGCAGATCCTGGTTGGTC
>CADBPA010000099.1 GCA_902796505.1 uncultured Ruminococcus sp. | reverse complement strand
GACCGCTCTCCGCTGCCGGTCGTTCCTGATCGGCGACCGACCGCCTTTTGCCTTTCCACTCCTCCGCGGCGATCGACCGTTCTCCGCTGCCGGTCGTTCCTGATCGGCGGCCGACCGCCTTTTGCGCTTCCACTCCTCCGCGGCGATCGACCGTTCTCCCCGGTCATCGCCCACCCCCGCGGCACGATCTTCGTGCCGCTTTTTCACGTAAATAATTTCCCTTCGTATTGATTTTTATAAAAAAGTATGATAGAATAAAAGGGAAAATATTTGAAGGAGAGAACTGTATGAAACGATTTTTGCTTGTGACAGTGGTACTTATGCTTCTGCTGTGTCTTGCGGCTACGCTGGTTGGGTGTAGCGGTAAAAATGGTGAAAATGGTCGCGACGGTGTCGATGGAAAAGACGGTGAACCGGGCAGAGACGGATTGAACGGAATAACGCCGAATATCGGAGCGAACGGTCATTGGTGGATCGGGACGATCGATACTGGGATTGTCGCGGAAGGAAAAACCGGCGAGGACGGAAAAGACGGGAAAGACGGGAAAGATGGAAAGCCCGGTGCCGTCGGTGAACCGGGCGCTGCCGGTGAGAACGGCAAAGACGGCAAAGACGGCAAAGACGGCGAGGATGGTAAAGACGGCGAGGACGGAAAAGACGGAAATACGCCGTACATCGGTGAAAACGGAAACTGGTGGATCGGCGAAACCGATACCGGCGTTCCGACCGAAGCCTCTCACCAAAGCCGCAGCATACCCGGCTTGCGTTTTTCTTCCGTATCGCTCGGCGGAACTGCCGGATATGTGGTGGACGGCTTCGATCAGGATCTGTTTTTCGAGAATCTGAAGGACTATGCTTACGAATGGTATTCGCTGGATCTTTCCGAATCGGAAATTGAAAACATCTGGAATCTGGCGCAACAGGAATCTCGAAGAAGCGAACTGGACGAAAAATATCCCGGACTTTTGGACATCATTATTCCGGATTACATCGGAAAAACGCCCGTAATCGGTATTCGCGCTTCTGCATTTTATAAAAACAGCATAATCACGAAGGTCGTTTTCTCCTCAAATACGGTCTTTTGCGGAGAAAGCGCGTTTGAATCCTGCAATTTGCTCCGTGAAGTGGATTTCAATGGTGCAAAGCTTTTATCCATTCCGAATCGCGCATTCTATGATGACAAGGCGTTGCTTTCCGTTTCTTTTCCGGAAAATGTCCGCGAGATCGGAAGTTATGCGTTTTATTCTACCGGGCTGCGCTCGGTGCATCTATCGGAAAGTATAAAGACGCTCGGCGATCACGCTTTTGAGAATGCGCCAATCATGGAAATCAATTGTGATTCTGTCACGTATTTCGGCGACCGGGCTTTGAACCTGTATTGCAAGGGATTTGTTTATCTGTCGGAATCGGTAGAGTATGTTGGAGATAAGGCATTCGGAGACGCATTTCTCTATTTGGAGCGCGAAAGTATTCCGGAGAACTGGAATGCGAACTATTCTTCGTATTATACTTTAACGTCTTGCGAACGGAACGACGAGTATATTTATCAGAAAAACGGGGAAACGGCAACCGTACTGAATTATATCGGAGATCAGAAGAAAATTTCCATCCCGGAAGAAATCGGCGGTTTGACTGTGACGAAAATCGGAAAAGGGTTTTCCAATCTTCCCTCGGAAGGACTCTCGCTTCTCAGCAATGCGTATAACAATTCGGACGTAGTTCAAGGAAAGAAACTTGCCGAATCGTTGACTCTTTTGGAAGAAGTCCGGATTCCGCGGACGGTGACAGAAATCGATGATTATGCGTTTGTGGGAACCGGAACGATGATCTTTGTTCCGGATAGCGTGACTACGATGTCTGCTTTGTGCGGTTCTGCAAGTGACCAGACGTGGACGACCAGTTACGTTGCCTTTGAATCTTCCAAGTACCCGCGCTTGACATACGGAGGTCATGAAGTTACTCCGGAGGATTGGCTTTCTGATGTCACAGAAGTCCGCTGGGGATTCGGGATCCGTTCGGATGCCGTGGAATATGATGAATCGAGCGGCGCCTATTACTATCGGGATAATGCGGGATATTCGCTTCTCGCGGTGATGAGAGCAAGCGAAAACTACACGATTCCCGGATCGCTCAACGATTTGCCCGTCCACACGATCCGGCAAAATGCGGTCAAGGGAGTACCGGGACTTCGTGTGATCCGGATCGGAGACGGCGTGCGAAAAATTCAACGCCTTGCGTTCATAGGAGCGGGGAACTCTGCGGCAACGATGATTTATATTCCCGAATCGGTGGAGATCATCAATGCCAACGGCTTTGAAGTTATGTGCAACAAGTTTTATACCGCACATGAAACAAAACCGGATGAATGGGACACCCTTTGGGCAGGCGATTCTACCTCGTCCGTTGAATTGCACCTCGGAGTTACCGATATGCCGATGTGTACGAAGGACGGCTGGTTTACCTATTATGAGACCGAAGACGGAGTGAGCCTTGTAGGTTATACCGGATCCTCCTCGACCATCAGAATTCCCCGTGAGATCGAAGGAAAAACGGTAACGGAAATACTGACCGGATTCTATAAGAACAATCAGGTCAGTGAGGTGTATATTCCGAAAACGGTTTTGAACATCGAGGAAAAAGCGTTTGTCAATACAACTTCTCGTTACATGTATTTCTACTTTGAGGCTGATTCTGTACCAAATACCGGTAATAATTATTATTGTTACTATTACAACAACGATACTTCTTATCGATATGTTTACACGAATAGGACGTTAGATTATTAAGCACGAAGCCGTGGACATAATGCCCACGGCTTTTTGACATAAACAGCACTGTCTCGAACGAAAATTAGCACTCCATTGATGTAAGTGCTAATTATTCACAATTTGTTCACAAAATATCCTTTATTTGTTCACAATTTCGGGCTATAATACAAGCAGAAGAAAGAGGAGAGCGACAAAAAACGCCGGATTCCGGCGGGAAACGATCTCTCTGATTTTCCCGAAAGAAGGTGTTTTTGATGATCAATATGGAAAAAATGACGCAGAAGTCTCTCGAGGCGCTGAACGCCGCGCAGACGATGTCGCGTGAAAACGGAAATAACAGCATCGAGCCCTGCCATCTGCTTGCCGCGTTGCTTGCGGACGCCGACGGTCTGATCCCTGAGATCCTGCGCGGTATGGGCAAAGACGCCGGGGCGATCCGTCGGGACGCCGAGCAGGCGGTTGCGGCGCTGCCGAAGATCTCCGGATCGGGCTATTCTTCCGACCGGACCTATATCAGCGGCGATCTTGACGCGGCGCTGAACGAAGCCGACCGCGTACGGGAGCAGATGAAGGACGATTTCGTATCGGTCGAGCATCTCTTCCTCGGTCTTTTGGAGAAGGCGGGAGGCAGGTGCAAAGAGATCTTCGCGGCGAACAAGATCGCCAAGAAGGAATTTCTCGAAAAGCTGAAAGCGGTGCGCGGCAATACGCGCGTTTCCGGGCAGAATCCGGAGGATACCTACAACGTGCTGAAGAAATACGGCTCCGACCTTGTGGAGGCGGCAAGAGAACATAAACTCGATCCGGTGATCGGCAGAGACGACGAGATCCGCAACGTGATCCGTATTCTCTCGCGTAAGACGAAGAACAACCCCTGCCTGATCGGCGAGCCGGGCGTCGGCAAAACGGCGATCGTGGAAGGGCTTGCCCAGCGAATCGTGCGCGGCGACGTGCCGGACAATCTGAAGGACCGGACGGTCTTTTCGCTGGATATGGGCGCGCTGGTCGCCGGGGCGAAATACCGCGGCGAATTTGAAGAGCGGATCAAGGCGGTGCTGAACGAGGTGAAGTCCTCGGAGGGGAAGATCATTCTCTTCATCGACGAACTGCACACGATCGTCGGCGCCGGAAAGACCGACGGTGCGCTCGACGCCGGAAACATCCTGAAGCCGATGCTGGCGCGCGGCGAACTGCATTGCATCGGCGCGACCACGCTGAACGAATACCGTCTTTATATCGAGAAGGACGCGGCGCTGGAGCGGAGATTCCAGCCGGTGAGCGTGCCGGAGCCGACGGTGGAGGACACGATCGCCATTCTGCGTGGATTGAAGGATCGCTACGAGGTCTATCACGGCGTGAAGATCCACGACGGCGCGCTGATCGCCGCGGCGACGCTTTCGGATCGCTATATTTCCGACCGTTTTCTGCCGGACAAGGCGATCGACCTTGTGGATGAGGCGTGCGCGCTGATCAAGACCGAGATGAACTCGATGCCGACCGAAATGGATGAGATCTCCCGCAAGATCATGCAGTTGGAGATCGAAGAGGCGGCGCTGAAGAAAGAGACCGACAAGCTCTCGCTCGACCGGCTGGAAAAGGTCCGTGCCGAACTCGCCGAGCTTCGTTCGCGCTTCGCCGAAATGAAGGCGGGCTGGGAGAACGAGAAGAAGTCGATCGAAAGCACGAGCAAACTGCGCGAGCAGATCGAAGCCCTCGGCGCGGAGATCGAGCGTGCGGAGAACGGATACGACCTGCAGAAGGCGGCGGAACTGAAATACGGTAAACTGCCGGCGCTGAAAAAACAGCTGGAGGAAGCCGAGGCGAAGGAACGCGCCGAGAGCGAAGGCAAGCAGAGAAAGCTTTTGCGTAACGCGGTCACCGAAGAGGAGATCGCCGGGATCGTTTCGCGCTGGACGGGCATTCCGGTCAGCCGTCTGCAGGAGAGCGAGCGGGAAAAACTGCTCGGGATGGATCAGATCCTGCACCGCCGTGTGATCGGGCAGGACGAGGCGGTCGAAAAGGTCTGCGCGGCGATTCTGCGCTCGCGCGCCGGGATCCGCGATCCGAAGCGCCCGATCGGTTCCTTCCTCTTCCTCGGACCGACCGGCGTCGGCAAGACCGAACTTGCCAAGACGCTCGCCGAGGCACTCTTCGACGACGAGAAGAACATGGTGCGGATCGATATGTCGGAATATATGGAGAAGTACAGCGTCTCGCGGCTGATCGGAGCGCCTCCGGGATACGTCGGATACGACGAAGGCGGTCAGCTGACCGAGGCGGTGCGCAGAAAGCCCTATGCGGTCGTGCTGTTCGACGAGATCGAGAAGGCGCACCCGGACGTGTTCAACATCCTCCTGCAGGTGCTCG
>CADBPA010000098.1 GCA_902796505.1 uncultured Ruminococcus sp. | reverse complement strand
CGGAAAAAAAATCAAAAACTTTTTTCGTTTTCGGTTTTCTTCCTTTCAGATCGGGGCGGACGAGGGGAGATTCCGGCTGCGAAAAAAGAAAAGGCGGCAGGTCGCCGCCTTCAAAACCCGATTTTCGGAGCGCAGAGATCGCCGGGCGAAATTCCGTCTTCTTCACTTGGTTTTCGGAGCGCAGAGACTGCCGAGCGAAATTCCGTCGAGATAGCCGTTGATCAGCCTGCCGAGATCGCGCCAGAGCCCGACCGTGCGGCACTCCGCTGCGCGTTCGCAGGGGGCTGCGCCTTCGGAAAGACAGACGACCGGGGCGAGGTCTCCCTCGGTCAGCCGCAGGATCTCCCCGACCGGGTAATCGCCCGGATCGCGCGTCAGCCGATAGCCTCCCCCTTTGCCGTGCACCCCCTCGATCAGCCCCGCCGAAACGAGGACCGGGAGGATCTTTTCGAGATATTTGAGCGAGACGCCCTGCCGCGCCGCGATCTCCTTCATGGCGATATACGAGCCGTCCGAATGCTCCGCCATATCGATCATCACGCGCAGCGCGTATCTGCCCTTCGTTGAGATCATCATTGCGTTCTGTCCTTTCTTTCTCCGAGCGACGGCAGGATCACGCCGCCGCCGAGGACTTCGTCTCCGCGATAAAACACCGCGGCTTGTCCGGGCGCGGGCGCTCTCTGCGGCCGGTCGAAAATCAGCTCCGCGTAGCACGCCCCTGCCGTTCTCTCCGCCGGGAGCATCCGCAGGACCGCCGGCTCGTCCTTCTGCCGGTAGCGGAGCTTTGCGCTGCAGACGATCTCGCGCTCCCGCGGCGCGCCGCCGATCCAATGCAGATCGGTGAGGCGGACGGTCTCCGTGTAAAGCTCCTCTTCCTTTCCGAGGACGACCTCGCAGGTCTCCCTGCGGATCTCTGTGACGTAGAGCCGTCCGTCCGCCGGGATACCGAGTCCCTTTCTCTGCCCGACGGTGTAGCGCTCGATTCCGCGGTGCCTGCCGAGGATCTTCCCTCCGGCGTCGACGAAATTGCCTTCGGTCAGCCTCCGCCCGGTCAGCCGCTCGATCGCCGCGCCGTGATCGCCGTCCGGGACGAAGCAGAGATCCTGACTGTCGGGTTTTTCGGCGGTGACCAGCCCCGCCTCCTGCGCGATCGCACGCACCTCGGCTTTCGTCAGACCGCCGAGCGGAAAGCGCAGGCGCGAAAGCTGCTCCTGCGTGAGCCGATAGAGCATATAGCTCTGGTCTTTTGCCGGATCTTTCGCCCGCATAAGGTGAAAAACGCGACACGCCCCCGCCGTCTCCTCCTCGATGCGCGCGTAATGTCCGGTGACGAGAAGGTCGTAGCCGAGCAGCACGGCGCGGCGGAGCAGGCGGTCGAATTTCAGGGAGCGATTGCAGACAAGGCAGGGCGAGGGGGTTCTTCCGGCGGCGTATTCGCGGAGAAAATCTTCGATCACGCATTCCGAAAAATCCCGGCTGAAATCGAAAACGTAGTAAGGCATCCCGATCCGGCAGGCGACCGCGCGCGCGTCCTCGACGTCCGAGAGAGAACAGCATCCGCTCTCCTCCGCGATCCCTGCCGTCTCGTTCGAGAACAGCCGCATCGTGCAGCCGGCGCAGGAATACCCCTCGCGCGCGGTCAGATAAGCGGCGACGCTGCTGTCCACACCGCCGCTCATGGCGATCAGCGCACGGCGGCCGCTTCCGGGAAGATCACTCGTCGCCCGTGTGTTCATGCTCGTGCGCGCAGGACTCCGCCGGGAAAAGCGCCGGATCGTAGGCGATCCCGTTTTTGTCGTAATAGTCCTTCAGCGCGGCGCGGATCGCCTCTTCGGCAAGCACCGAGCAGTGCAGTTTGTGCGCCGGCAGACCGTCGAGCGCTTCGGTAACGGCTTTGTTGGTGACCGCGAGCGCCTCGTCCAGACTCTTGCCCTTCACCATTTCGGTCGCCATCGAGCTGGAGGCGATCGCGCTGCCGCACCCGAAGGTCTCGAATTTCACATCGGAGATGATATTGTTCTCGATTTTCAGATAGATCTTCATGATATCGCCGCAGACGGGGTTGCCCACCTCGCCGACGCCGTCCGCATTTTCGATCACGCCGACGTTGCGCGGATTGCGGAAATGATCCATCACTTTTTCACTGTAAAGCATATTTTTCCCTCATTCTGCAAACAAATGTTTGCGTTTTCCTTCCGTAAGGTCTCTCCAGAAGGGAGACATTCCGCGTAAATATTCCACCACCTCGCGCACCGCACGGACGATTTTATCCACTTCCTCCTCGGTGATATCCTCGCCGATGGAGAGGCGGAGCGAGCCGTGCGCGACCTCGTGCGGCCGGCCGATGGCGAGCAGAACGTGGCTCGGATCGAGCGAACCGGAGGTACACGCCGAGCCGGAGGAGGCGCTGACGCCGCGGTCGTCGAGCAGGAGCAGGAGCGACTCGCCCTCGATCCCCTCGAAGCAGAAATTGACGTTCGACGGAAGCCGCCTCTCCCGGTCGCCGTTCAGTTCGGAATAGGGGATGGCGGAAAGCCCTGCGATCAGCCGCTCGCGCAGAGGAAGCAGTCGCGCGGCGACGGCGGACATCTTATCGCAGGATTCTTTGAGCGCCGCCGCCATACCGAGGATCGCCGGCAGGTTTTCGGTCCCCGCGCGCTTTCCTCTCTCCTGCGCGCCGCCTTCGATCAGGCTCGTGAGGAGAACGCCTTTTCGCGCGTAAAGCACGCCGATCCCTTTCGGACCGTGGAATTTATGCGCCGAAAGCGAGAGCAGGTCGATATGATCCTCGACGACGTCCACCGGGATATGCCCGACCGCCTGCACCGCGTCGGTATGGAAGAGCACGCCGCGCTCGCGGCAGATCTGTCCGATCTCGCGGATCGGCTGGATCGTTCCGATCTCGTTGTTGGCGTACATCACGCTGACAAGGCAGGTGTCCTCGCGGATCGCGGCGGCGACCTCTTCGGGCAGGACGATCCCGTTTTCATGCACGTCGAGCAGGGTGATCTCATACCCCTGTTTTTCGAGTTTTTTCAGCGTATGCAGGACGGCGTGATGCTCGAAGGCGGTCGAAACGATATGCTTCTTTCCGCGCTTTGCGCCGAGCGCGGCGGCGGAGAGGATCGCCTGATTGTCGGCTTCGCTTCCGCCCGACGTGAAGGTGATCTCCCTCGGCTGTGCGCCGAGGCAGGCGGCGATCTGTGCGCGCGCCCGTTCGAGTTCCTCCTTGGCGATCTGCCCGATCTCATAGAGGCTGGACGGGTTGCCGTAGCAGCTCTGCATGCCGCGCAAAGTCGCCGCGATCGCGGCGTCCGACATCTTCGTCGTGGCGGCATTATCTGCGTATATTTTCATTCTGATTTTTCACTTTCTATCCGGGTTGAAAGTCCGGTAAAAATTCGTTTTTGCTAAACGTTTTTGCTAATAATTCTTTACATTACTCGGCAAAAAGCGGCGTGGAGAGATAGCGATCCCCGGTGTCCGGCAGAAGAACGACGATCTTCTTTCCGGCGTTTTCCGGGCGCTTTGCCAGCTCGATCGCGGCGTGGAGCGCGGCGCCGGAGGAGATGCCGACCAGAACGCCTTCGCGGCGCCCGATGAGCCGTCCGGTCGCAAAAGCGTCCTCATTGCTGACCGGGAGGATCTCGTCATAGATCTTCGTATTCAGCACCTCCGGCACGAAGCCCGCGCCGATGCCCTGAATTTTGTGCGCACCGGCGACGCCGGTGGAAAGCACGGCGGAGGACAGCGGCTCGACCGCCACGACCTTGACCGAGGGCTTTCTCGACTTGAGATATTCCCCGACTCCGGTGACCGTTCCGCCGGTGCCGACGCCGGCGACGAAGATATCCACTTCTCCGTCGGTATCCTCATAGATCTCCGGCCCCGTGGTCTCGAAATGCGCCTTGGGGTTTGCCGGGTTGACGAACTGACCGGGGATAAAGGCGTTCGGGATCTCCGCCTTCAGCTCTTCGGCTTTGGCGATCGCGCCCTTCATTCCCTTTGCGCCCTCGGTCAGCACCAGCTCGGCGCCGTACGCCTTCATGAGCTGCCGCCGCTCGACCGACATCGTCTCCGGCATGACGATGATGATCCGATAGCCTCTCGCCGCCGCGACCGAAGCAAGCCCGATGCCGGTGTTGCCCGACGTCGGCTCGATGATGACCGAATCGGCTGTCAGAAGCCCACGCTCCTCCGCGTCGTCGATCATCTTCTTGGCGATGCGGTCTTTGACCGATCCCGCCGGATTGAAATATTCGAGCTTCGCGTAGATCTTCGCCCCCAGCCCTTCCTCGCGCTCGATGTGCGTAAGCTCCAGCAGAGGCGTTCTTCCGATCAGTTGATCCGCAGACGTGTAAATTTTCATCATAGTACCCTTCTTTCTGTAATTTTTTTGATTTTGGATGGTCGGTTTTTATTTACCTACCAAATTGGTCGGTTATATTGTAGCACAATCAAACTATCTTGTCAAGGGGAAAAATCGCATTTTCCAAAAAAAATTTTCGCAGCGATTTCCCCCGAAAGCGATCGCCGCATCCGACCGAAAAGCCGAGCGCTTCCGCCGCCAGCCGACCGCCTCGGTATCGCCCGATTCCTTGCCCTGCACGCGCGTTTTCTTTTCGGATACCTCCGTTGTCCCTTGCCCACCCCTTCCGTGCGCCCTGCCGCCGTCCTGCACCCTCTGCGCGCCCTTCTTCCTCGCTTCGCTTCCGGACTTCTCTCCAAACAAAAAACGCCTTCCGCCTCCGGTGCGCCGTCCGGCGAAAAGCGCGAAGCGAGAAGCGAGAAGCGAGAAGCGAAAAGCGCGAAGCAAAAAGCGCGAAGCGCAAGAAATACGAAAAATTTTCTGCGTTCCACTCGTCATCCGAAAAAAAGAAAAAACGAAAAAATTCCGCGCTCCTCACGCCGTCAGGCGGAAATCCGCGCCGCAAGCGGATAGCGAACGTAGTGAGCGTTGGTATTGTCTTTGTCTTTGT
>CADBPA010000097.1 GCA_902796505.1 uncultured Ruminococcus sp. | reverse complement strand
GCTCTCATTTTCTCCGCATAATCTTTCGCTTTCTCCGTACAATAGAACGGCGAAAGTTTCCGGAAAGGGATTTTTATGAAACAACGCGTTCTGACGGCGATCGCCATCGTTGCGGTCGTCATTCCCGTTTTTATCTTCTCGAACACCATCGAGTATCCGATCGTGCTGTCTCTGCTCTCGCTGATCGCGGAGTTTGAGATGCTGCGCGCGCTCGGGCGGCATCAGGATTTTCCGGTGGCGATCCCGGCGTATCTCATCGCGCCGGCGTTCCCGGTGATCGGCTATCTCTGGCTTGAAGTCTGGTCGCGCTCTGCGGTGGACTTTCTCGCTCTGCTCGCCGCGATCCTCTTCGCCTATCTGCTCTACCTCTTCGCCCTCGCCGTCCTTCGCCGGGGCAAAACGACCTTTGCCGATCTCGCGGAGACCTTCGTCACCGCCTTCTATATCATCGTCTCCTTCACCACGCTCGCCCTCGTCCGCTATCTTGAAAACGGCGTTTTCTACTTCGGCATCCCCTATATCGCCGCGTGGGTTTGCGACGTGTTCGCCCTCTTCACCGGAAAATTCTTCGGAAAGCATAAGCTTTCCCCGGAGATCAGCCCCAAAAAGACGATCGAAGGCGCGATCGGCGGAACGCTTTTCGGAACGGCGGCGCTCCTCGTCTACGGGCTCATCCTGCAGCTTGCCGTCGGCGCGCGTCCGCTCTACGGCAGACTGATCCTCTACGGACTTCTTCTGACGGTCGCCGGCCAGATCGGCGACCTCATCGCCTCGCTCATCAAGCGCGAGCATGCGATCAAGGACTACGGAAAGATCCTTCCGGGACACGGCGGCATTCTCGACCGCTTCGACTCGGTCATCGCCACCTCCGGCGTCCTCGCCGTCCTCTGCATCGTCTTTCCGCCCTTCGCGGTCTGACCGCATAAAACACGAATTTTTCTAACTTTTCTTTACATATCCGGACAAAATCTTCGGAAAGATCATCGAAAGGGGGCGGAGAAATGCCTCGCAGAATTGCCGTCCTCGGCGCGACCGGATCGGTCGGAAGGCAGGCGCTTTCGGTCGCGGACTACCGCGGCTTTCGCGTGGAGCTTCTGACGGCGGACCGCACGACGGGCGAGCTCGAATCGCTTGCCAGAGCCTACCGCCCTGCCGCCGTCGCCATGGCGGACGAGACCGCCGCCGCCGACCTGAAACTCCGCCTTGCCGATACCCCGATCCGCGTTTTTGCCGGAGAGGAGGGGATCTGCCGCGCGGTCGAGGAGAGCGAAGCCGAGACGGTCGTCAACGCCATCTCCGGCAAAGCCGGACTGCTCCCGACGCTCTCGGTCCTCCGTTCGGGCAAACGCCTCGCGCTCGCCAACAAGGAATCGCTGGTGATCGCCGGGGAGATCGTGATGCGGACGGCGAAGGACGCGGGAGCGGAGATCCTCCCGGTGGACAGCGAGCATTCGGCGATCTTCCAGTCGCTCCGCTCCGGCAGACCAACCGAGATCTCGCGCATCCTTCTGACCGCGTCGGGCGGCCCCTTTTTCGGATGGAGCCGGGAAGCGCTCGCCGCCGTCACCCCCGAACAGGCGCTCGCGCACCCGACGTGGAAAATGGGAAAAAAGATCACGGTCGATTCGGCAACGCTGATGAACAAGGGCTTCGAGGTCATCGAGGCGGTTCACCTCTTCGGCGTACCGGCGGAGAAGATCGAGGTCGTCGTTCACCGCGAGAGTATTCTGCATTCGGCGGTCGAATTTGCCGACCGGACGGTCATCGGCGAGTTTTCGCTCCCGGATATGCGCAGCTGCGTGCAGTACGCCGTCGATTATCCCGACCGCGATCCCTCCCCTCTGCCGCCGCTCGACCTTGCCGCGCTCGGAAAACTCAGCTTCGCAAAGCCCGACGGAGAAGCCTTTCCGCTCCTTCCGCTCGCCGTCCGCGCGATCTCCCTCGGCGGCGCCGTCCCCGCGGTGCTGAACGCGGCGGATGAGATCGCCGTCTCCGCCTTTCTCGACCGAAAGCTCTCCTTTCCGGGGATCGCCGAGGTCGTCGAAACGACCGTTTCGCATTTTGAAGACCTGCGCGCGGAGCATACCTTGGACGGCGTCCTTGCCGCCGACCGCGCGGCGAGAGCCTACGCCGAAAGCCTCGTCGAGGCGCGATAATTTTCGCTCGGTTTTTCGCTCGTTCTCTCCGATTTTCTCCTAAAAAGCAAGAATTTTGACAACAATTCTTTGCATATTCCGCGCTTTTTCCGAAAAAACCGCATTTTCTTCTTCTGCTTTGAAACCATTCCGGAACCCGTTCCGATCTCTCTCCCCGAAAGGAGTATCCCTTGCATACCTTCATCACCATCCTGATCGCCGTTCTCGCGTTCGGCTTTCTCATTTTCATCCACGAGTTCGGCCACTATATCACCGCGCGCATCTTCCACGTGACGATCACCGAGTTTTCGATCGGCATGGGGCCGCGCCTCTTCCATTACACCTCGAAAAAAACCGGGATCAAGTACAGCCTCGCGGCGTTTCCCATCGGGGGATTTGTCTCGATGGTCGGCGAGGACGCCACGACCGACGAGGCGCAGTCGGATCCCAATTCCTTTGATAAAAAACCGGCGTGGCAGCGTTTCATCATCACCGCCGCCGGCGCGACCGTCAATATCGTCGCGGGCTTTCTCGCGATGATCCTGCTCACCGCCTTCATCGACATCGGCGGCACGACCGTCGGCGAATTTCTCCCCCCGGAGGAGACCGGGTACACCGTCTCGACCGAGGCGCAGGGACTGCGCGAGGGGGATACCATCCTCGCGGTCAACGGCAGGTCGGTGCGCATCTCGGACGAACTCGTCTATGAGGTCATGCGCAAAGGCAATCAGCCGATCGACCTCGTCGTCCTGCGCGACGGCGAGAAGGTCACCCTTGAGGACGTCGAATTTCCCACCGGCGTAGAGTCCGGCCAGACGGTCGGACTGACCGATTTCCGCGTCTTTGCCGTCGAAAAGACCTTCGGACGGGTGATGCAATTCTCCTGGCGCAAGTCGATCCTGATCGTGCGGATGGTCTGGGAATCGCTCTTCGACCTGATCACCGGCAGATTCACCTTCGAGGCGGTCTCCGGTCCGGTCGGCATCACGCGCGCCATCGGCACCGCCGTGGACTACGGCGCGTCCACCGTCATCTATATGATCGTTCTGATCTCGATCAACCTCGGACTCATGAACCTACTGCCGATCCCGGCGCTTGACGGCGGCAGGCTTCTTACCCTCCTCTTTGAAATGATCACGAAAAAGCGCGTGCCGGCGAAGGTCGAGCAGATCATCAATACCGTCGGTATGGTCGCCCTGCTCACGCTGATGGGCGTCGTCGTCGTCAAGGATCTCGTTCAGTGGATCTTTCTTTGACGGCTGCGGCTTTGCAGTAGAGTAATATAAAATCGGGCTGAATTTTTCGCCCGACCTTTTCGGGCGAAAGCAGGAAGCATACCTTCCCTCAAAGTTTCGTATCGCACTTCGGAACGCACAATAGAAAGCCGCCCTCCGGGCAGCGAAGCGGCGGCGAGGTAGTGAATAGATCATTCATAAGAATCTCTGCCGAACAAAGGCGGCAACCTTGCGTAACACCTCATCCACCGCAAGCGGTCCCCCTTCCCCCATCGGGGAAGGCGACCGAATCATACTCCCGGTGACTCTGTTATGCCGGGGCGGGGTGTATGGTTTGACAAAAAGCCGGAGTATTACTTTGCCTTGCCTTTTT
>CADBPA010000096.1 GCA_902796505.1 uncultured Ruminococcus sp. | reverse complement strand
TCGATGCTCGTCACGCTATCCGGGATGGTAACGCTTGTCAGACTGGTGCAACCTTTGAACGCCCACCATCCGATGCTCGTCACGCTGTCCGGGATGGTGATGCTTGTCAGCCCGGAGCAACCTGAGAACGCATAACTTTCGATACTCGTCACGCTGTCCGGGATGGTGACGCTTGTCAGACCGGTGCAACCTTCAAACGCATTGTCTCCGATGCTCGTCACGCCGTTTCCGATGGTGACATCTGTCAACTCGGAGCAACCGTAGAACGCATTATATCCGATGCTCGTCACGCCGTTTCCGATGGTGACGCTCGTCAGACCGGAGCAATATTCGAACGCCTCCCTTCCGATGCTCGTCACGCTATCGGGAATGGTAACGCTTGTCAGACCGTAGCAGTTGTAGAACGCACGTTCTCCGATGCTCGTCACGCTTCCGTCGTTCGGGATCACGCTATTTTTGCATCCGGCGATCAAGGTTTTGCTCTTTGCTTCAATCAAGCAATTTTCAATAACAGGATAATCCGGACTATTGCTGACGATCGATTTCAAAGAACTGGAGAACGCCCGATATCCGATGCTCGTCACACTGTCTGGGATGGTGACGCTCGAAAGTTGCCAACAAAATGCAAACGCATTTTTTCTGATTTTCTTTACAGGACGGCCAAGATAGGTAGACGGAATGACGACGTCAGCATCGGCACAAGTACCGATGCCGGAAACAGAATAACTTTTCCCGTCAAAATTCAATTTGAAGCCAAGACCTTCGGATGATGCTCTGGCGTCGGATGCGCAGGTGCAAGGCTTAACTTCACCGGAGGGAATTTCTTTTCTTTGTAAATTCATGAGAACGTTCCTTTCGATTATGCTGTCACTTCCGTATCTCACGCAGATTATCCGCAAAAGACAAATGCTAAGCGGAAATATCTGACATACGCGGAGATCTCTGACAGAAATTATAACATAACTTTATCTGCTTGTCAAGTTTCTTCCGGGATATCTGCCGATATAAAAAACTTCCGAAATGGAAAAACGAAGCGCAAAAAAAGAAAAACATCAAAAATTTATGCGGATATTGCATTTTCCCTTTCATTTTGCTATAATAATCAACGGAAAGCGACGAGAGGGAAGGGGGTGCGCGGATGGAAGAGAAAAAGAATCGAAAGGGAAGGCTCTCTCCGGAATCCCGGAAGGGAAGGATCACCCCGGAATCCCGGAAGGGAAAAGTTTCCCCGGAATCCCGGAAGGGAAAAGCTTCCCCGGAATCCCGGAAAGGAAAAGATTTCCCGGAGGAACGAAGAAGAGAGAACGCCCCTGAAAAGCGGGAGGAGAAAAGAACGCCTCCGGCGGGGAAAGAAACGGAAGAAAAAATTCCGGAGCGCCGGAAGGGAAAAGCTTCCCCGGAGGAGCGGCGGGCGATCGTGCGCGAGGCGCTCGGCGAAGAGCTTGCCGACGAGCGCGTACTGCGGATGGGCGAATACATTCAGCACGGCGACGTCACCACCCTCGCGCACTGCCTCGCGGTCGCCGAAAAGAGTTACGAACTCGCCGAGCGATTCGGCGTTCTCGACCGCGTCGATCTGCGCGCCATGCTCCGCGCCGCCCTGCTGCACGATTTCTACCTCTACGACTGGCACGAAAAGGACGCCTCGCACAAGTGGCACGGCTTTCATCACGCCGAGCGCGCGGCGGCAAACGCGCGCGACCTGCTCGGTGCCGGCGAGGCGGAGCAGGCGATCATCCGCTCGCATATGTGGCCGCTGAATCTGACAAAGCCGCCGCGCTCGCGCGAGGGCTGGATCGTCACGCTGGCGGACAAGATCGTCGCCGCCAAAGAAACCCTGCGCGGCTTTCGCAAAAAGCGCGGCAAAAACGCCGGGAAAAACGACGCGACCGTCCCCGAAAATATGCCGAAAACGCCGCACGGGTCGCACGTTCCGGAGAAAAAAGAAGAATAGAGAAGAAACGGGAGGATCAAAAATGGAGAATCCGAAAAACCGGAAAGCCTTTTCGCGCACCGAGCTTCTGCTCGGCGAGGAGGCGATGGAGAAACTCGCCGCAAGCCGCGTCGCGGTGTTCGGCGTCGGAGGTGTGGGCGGTTACGTCGTGGAGGCGCTCGCGCGGTCGGGCGTCGGGGCGCTGGACCTTGTGGACAACGATACCGTCAGCCTGTCGAATCTCAATCGCCAGATCATCGCCACGCACGACACGGTCGGCCGCGACAAGGTGGACGTCGCCAAAGAGCGCGTCCTCTCGATCCACCCGGACTGCACCGTCCGCACCTACAAGACCTTCTTTCTGCCCGAAACCGCCGGGGAATTCGACTTTTCTTCCTATGATTATATCGTGGACGCGGTCGATACCGTCACCGCGAAGATCGCCCTCGTCTGCCGGGCGAAGGAAGCCGGCGTGCCGATCATCTCTTCGATGGGCGCCGGGAACAAACTCGACCCCGCGCGCTTTCGCGTGACCGACCTTTTCAAGACCGACACCGATCCGCTCGCCCGCGTGATGCGCGAAAAACTGCGCAAACTCGGTATCCGAAGCCTCAAGGTCGTCTGGTCGGACGAGCTGCCCATCCACCCTTCAGGGGTGTGCGACGAGGCGCCGCAGGGCTCGCGCAGAAGCGTTCCCGGATCGGTCGCTTTTGTCCCTTCCGCCGCCGGGCTGATCCTCGCGTCCGAGGTCGTCAAAGACCTCATAAAACCCTGATAAAGCAAACAATTCTTTACAAATTCTACATAAAGAGGCATTTTCTTGAACGAAAAACGATATTACCGCCTGATGTACCGCGTCGCCAAGATCGGTTATCCTTACGCGAAAGTCAGCTATGAAGAGCCGCTGGACGACGGACCGTTCGTCTTCGTCTGCAACCACGCCGGCGTGCGCGGACCGCTGATGATGACGCTGAATTTTCCCCGTCCGCACAAAAACTGGATCAATTCCTTCGCCATGGACGACCGCCTCGCCGCAAACTACGCCTTTCACGACTATTTGCTCGGCGCCGGACGGAGGCATCCGGGGTTCTGGCGCGCGCTCTCCCGCGTGATCGGGCGGGGGCTTCCTCCGCTTCTGCGCGGCGCCGGGGCGATCCCGGTCTATCACGATCTGCGCGTCGCCGAAACCTTCCGCGCAAGCGTGGACGTCCTGCGGCGGGGCGAGGACCTCGTCATTTTCCCGGAATCCCCGATCCGGGCGACCGAATTCGTCTTTTCCCTCAACCGCGGCTTTGCCGACCTCGGCCGCCGCTATCTGCGCGAGACCGGGGAGACTTTGCGCTTTTGCCCGGTCTACGTGGAAAAGAAGCACCGCCGCATCGCGGTCGGAAGCCCCATCGCCTACGATCCCGCCGTCCGCCCCTCTGAGGCGCGCGAGAAGCTCTGCCGGGCGCTGGAGGAGGGCATCGACCGCCTCGCGCGCAGCCTGCCGAAGCATAAGCCCGTCCCCTTCCTTCCGCCGCGCTGGTATCGCACCTACGGCGCCTACGCCCGGAATATGGAGGAATATTGGAAACTTTTTTCCGAGGATCGGGAAGAGAATTAAAAACGACACATTTTGGAAAAGGCAGGCTGAGGACGCCTGCTTTTCCTTTTTGCGGCGGCACCGGTAAAAAATATACGTTTTATTTTGTGCGATTCCATTGCATTTTACAGAAAAAAGTTGTATAATGGGATTCGATAAAATAACTTTTTCGGTTATTTGAAAAATATAAAGGAGAAAAAACATGGAACAAACCAAGCAAAGCAAAACGGCGAAAATATTCCTCGCGGCGCTGTTATCCGCAGTCGTAGCGATCGCAATGCTTTTCGCCATTCTGCCGGCAACCGCCGTGACGGCGCATGCGGATGAGAAGACCGTCGATCTCTCTACGCTCACCGAAGACTACACGGCGCAAAACGGCGAGACGCTGACCGGAACGCTCAGCGCGGACGTGAAAATTGCGATCGCCGACAAAGCGACCGTAACGCTGCAAAGCGCGAACGTCACCTCGAAAAATCAATGGGCGGGGCTGACCTGCCTTGGCGACGCCACCATCGTTCTGGATGGTGAGAACGTCATTACCACCGAGATCCCCGAGGGGGATTTTCTGCATAGGTTTCCCTGCGTTTACGTCCCGGTAGGCAGTACGCTGACCATTCAGGGCGAGGGCTCGCTGAACGCAAGATGCGCTTCCTATGGCGGAGAAGCCGCGGCGATCGGAGCCGGAAGCGAGCTTTCCTGCGGCAATATCGTGATCAAGAGCGGCTCCATCACCGCGTTCAGCGATTCGATATCCGCTGCCATCGGCGGCGCTAACAAAGCCTCCTGCGGCGATATCACGATCGAGGGCGGCACTATCACCGCGACCGGCGGTGAGCGATCCGCTGCCATCGGCGGCTCTCGCGGAGGCTCCTGCGGGAATATCACGATCACGGGCGGCACCGTCACCGCAACGACAGTTTTTGAAGCCGCTGCCATCGGCTCCGCTTGCGAAGGCTCCTGCGGAAATATCACGATCACGGGCGGCACCGTCACCGCGAACGGCGGAGGGGACTCTGCTGCCATCGGCGGCGGCCGCGCGTCCTCCTGCGGCGATATCCTGATCTCGGGCGGCACCGTCGCCGCAAACGCCGACGGAGACAGCGGTGTGGGCCTTGGCCCCGGCGCAGATGGATCTTCCTGCGGCAATATCACCGTAACGGCCGACGTCACCGGTCTGACTGCCACGATGGGCTTTTACAGTTCGAAGAGCATCGGCGCGGGTTGGAACAACTCCACCTGCGGTACGATCACCGTCGGCGGCGAAACTTACCCGAACGGCGTGACCGAAAACCCGTTCGTCTATCCGAAATACAGCGCCGTCACCTTCTATCTGAACGGCGGCACGATCAACAGCGGCGAGTTTACCCAATACCGGGAGGGCGTCGGCGCGACGCTTCCCACCGACCTTACGAAGGAGCATTGCTTCTTTGCCGGCTGGTACGCTGACGCGAACTTTACCGGCGACGCGGTGACCGCGATCGGCACCGACGCCAAAGGCGAACAGAAATTCTGGGCGAAGTTCGAGGGCATCCCTCACAAGATCACATATCACCTGAACGGCGGCGAGTGGAACGGCGAATACCCCGAGACTTATCCGGAAAGCTTCGGCCTGACGCTGCCCACCGACCTGTCAAGAGATCATTTCGCCTTTGTCGGCTGGTACGCTAACGAAGACCTTTCCGGCGACGCGGTGACCGCGATCGGAACGGACGCCGCGGACGATCTTGATTTCTATGCAAAATGGGATCCGGTCTGCTACGTGACCTATCACCTGAACGGCGGCGAGTGGAACGGCGAATTTGTCAGAGAGTATCGGGAAGGCATCGGCATGACGCTGCCCACCAACGTGGAAAAGGACCACGGCGTTTTTCTCGGCTGGTATGCGAGCGTGGACCTTTCCGGCGACGCGGTGACCGAAATCGGCACCGACGCCACGGGCGATCTCGATTTCTATGCGAAATGGGACCCGGTCCTTTATATCATCTATCATCTGAACGGCGGCTGGTTCCCCGAAAAAACCATGGAGAGGCAAACCTTTGTTCAGACCTATCATGAAGGCGAAAGCGTGACGCTGCGCACCGACGTGAAAGGAAATAACAAGGTCTTCGTCGCATGGTACGACAGCGAGGACTTTGCGGGAGATACGGCGTATTTCATCCGCGCGGACGAGTCGGGCGACAAGGAATACTGGGCGCGCTGGAAACCCACCTCCAAGATCGTCAATATCGGCGGCCTCGGCGACGGGTGGACGGCTCAGGACGGCGCGATCCTGACCGGCGAACTCAAGATTGGAAAGGTCATCAACATCGCCGCCGGCGCGACCGTTACGTTTGATAACGCGATCTTCCGCGGCAATCCTCAGCAAGGCGGAAAAGCAGGTATCAAACTGCTGGGCGACGCTACCATTATTCTGAAGGGCTCGAACTCGGTCGTCGGAACCGGCCGCCCCGGCATTTACGTTCCCGCGAGCCGCACGCTGGTCATCAAGGGCGACGGTTCGCTGAGCGTGGTGGGCGACGACCACTGCGCCGGTATCGGCAGTTTTGACCGCATCGAGTCGGATATCCAGCAAGGCGTCACCGGTTATATCCACATTCAAAGCGGTACGATCTACGCAACGGGCGGCAGCGGAGGCGCCGGCATCGGAAGCGGCGTTGACGCTCACTGCACCGGGATCGTCATCAGCGGCGGAACGGTGGTCGCCCGCGGCCGCGACGGCGCAGCCGGTATCGGAAGCGGATACGCCGCCGGCGGAGGAGTATACGGCTGGGACGGCAGCTGCGGCAACATTACGATCACGGGCAACGTGACCAGCGTCACGGCGTACAGCGGAGGCAGAGGCGCCGACGCCATCGGCGCAGGAGGAAACGGCTCCACGTGTGACGGCGTCAACATCGCCGGAAAAACCGGCGCGGTGGGCGGCGATCCCTATATCTTCGCCCCGGAGCGCGCTCCGCTCCATCTCCACCTGAACGGCGGCGTGAAGGGCTATCGGCCGATCGACAGTTATTCCGTCGGTTACGGCGCGCTCCCGAACGATCTGACGAAGGATCACTACCACTTTGTCGGCTGGTACGACAACGCGGAGCTGACCGGCAAGGCGTTGACCGCCGTTCCCGCTACCGCCACGGGCGAGCAGGAATACTGGGCAAAATGGGAGTTGAACACCAGCAAGGTCACGCTGAACCTGAACGGCGGCGTGCTCAAAGTCGAATGCCCGACCGAATATCGCGAGACCGTCGGCCTGACGCTGCCTACTTACTTATATAAGGAACATTATCACTTCGTCGGCTGGTATAACAACAAGGACCTGACCGGAGATCCGATCGCCGCCATCACCCCCGACGATACCGGCGACCTGACCTTCTGGGCGAAGTGGGAGATCAACACCTACAAGATCAACTACGTCTGGAACGACGGTGAAAAAGACACGCACGAATCCTATCCCACGTCGTATGCCGAAGGCGTAGGCGCAACGGTCGCGGATCCGACAAGATATTATAAGGTGTTCGGCGGCTGGTACGATAACCCGCAGTTTACCGGAGATCCGTACCCTCGCAGCCAGAGCGATTTCAACCAAAAATGGTATACCGCCATCTCCGCTGAGGAAACCGGCGATATCACCCTGTATGCGCGGTGGCTCGCTCTTTCTCACGGCATTTCTTACCACCTGAACGGAGGCGTGTTCCTCGGCGACGGGGACCACATCACCTCGTTCAGAGAAGATGAAAGTTTGCCTCTGCCGACCAACGTAGGCAAATTCCATCAGGCGTTCGACGGCTGGTTCCGGGACAGCGATTTCGGCTGGGGCGTCGGCACGGCTGAAGGCTATTACGGCATAGAGCTGTGGGCAAAATGGGTAGACAGCAATATCGTCGATCTCTCCCTGCTGGCTGAGGGATCGGAATATCTGGAAAGCGACGGCGTGACCTATATTGCGAAGGACGGCGAGATCCTGACCGGCACGCTGAAGGATTGCTTCAGGATCGTCATCGCCGACGGCGCGACCGTCACGATCAGAGATCTGGTCATCCAAGGAACGAACGACGAGACCTACAACTGGGCGGGCGTCACCCTGCAGGGCAGCGCAACGCTGATCCTGGAAGGCGAAAGCACCGTCGTAGGATTCTTTGAAAACAACCCCGGCATCTACGTTCCCGAAAACGGCACGCTGACCCTTCAGGGCAAGGGCCGGCTTGACGTCAGCAGCAACGGCGCCGGCGCGGGCATCGGCGGCGGCAAGGAACTCTCCTGCGGCAACATCGTCATCGAAGGCGGCGTGATCCACGCCGTGGGCGGCAAAAATGCCGCGGCCATCGGCGGCGGTGAGAACGGCAGATGCGGAGATATTACGATCAAGAACACCGTCTACCTCGTAGAGGCGACGAAGGATGCGGACGCTCTATTCAGCGTCGGCGCGGGCTCCGGCGAGAACAGCACCTGCGGCAAGATCACCGTCGGAGACGAGGAATTTGCCGAAGCCATCGCGGAAAACTTCCGCTATGCGCCGGGTATTTCCACCGTGATCGATCTGATCGACGCCATTCCGGACGAATTCACCTACACCCCCGAATGCACCGCAGCCATCGAGGCGGCGAGCACGGCGTATGCCGAATTGGACGAAACCCTGAGAGAGTACGTCACGAACGCGGAAAAACTCTTCGCGGCGGAGATCGATCTTCTCGCGGCCAAGACGAAAGAGGCGATCGAAAATCTTCCCGATCCGGAGAACATCACGCTCGAACACAAGGATACCGTTCAGACGATCCGGGCGGATTACGAATCGCTTCCGGACGAAAAGAAAGAAATCATCACCGAAGACCTTCTCAAAAAACTCGAAGCGGCAGAGACCGCTCTGGCGGCGGCGATCGTCACCGACCGGCTGAGTACGCTTCCCGAGCAGACCGACGGCATCACGCTGGACGATCGGGAAGCCATCGAAGCGGCGAGAGCGGCGTACGACGAGCTGACCGACGAGCAGAAGAAGAACTTCCCGAAGGAGCTTCTCGAAAAACTCGAAGCGGCGGAAGTCGTGCTGACCGGAATCATCGTCAAAAACGAACTCGACAAACTGCCCGAGAGCACCGACGGCATCACGCTGAACCATAAGGACGCCATCGAGGCGGCGAGAGCGGCTTACGAAACTTTGAACGACGAGCAGAAGAAGAACTTCCCGAAGGAGCTTCTCGA
>CADBPA010000095.1 GCA_902796505.1 uncultured Ruminococcus sp. | reverse complement strand
CCGCGGTCGAGCATCGATTGCAGGATCGCTTTGTTCGAGTCGGTACCGATGCGTTCGGTGGCGGTATTGACCGCGTAGATGACGATCGGCGTTCCGTCGTATCCGGCCTTCACCGTTCCGCGCGCCGCGTCGTAGTAAACGGTATACTGCAGAGCGCCGACGTATCCGTCGTCCTCGACGCGCTTCGTATCCTGTACGAGATAAGTGGAGAAATCGTCGCGGATCTCTACCATCTCACCGGAGACCGAGAGCGCGCCGGCACGTGTGCCGAAAACGGCAAGGGAAGAAACGACAAGTGCCATCACACACACAGCCAGAATCAGAAAATTACGTTTTTTCATGGCTTACTCCTTTGGATTGTATTTCGGAAAACGATCTATATAAAACCGCGCGAGGCGGAAATTCCGATCGGTTAAACTAATTTTACCATACATACTTGACAAGAAGGGACATTTCGTGTTATAATTACTGACAGTTATCCATATTTTCTCGGACGGGGAGGAAAAGAAAAATGGCGGTGAAACAAACCTGGGTAAGCCTCGGCAACTTCGGGCCGAAGACCGCTTTGCGATGCGGATTTCTTGCGGGGATCTACGATTTCCGGGCGCACATTCATCAATTCCCGGAGATCGTTTACGTCAAGGAGGGCGAGATGCTCCTTACGGTGGACGGCGTGACCGAGACGATGCGGGCGGGGGATATTGCGATCATCGCGCCCTTCCGGGTGCATAGTTTTCACACGCCGGAATACGTCAACCGCTGGATCTGCGTGTTTTCGGGCGATTTCGTATCGCATTTTCTGACAAGCGAGGAGCTTTACGGCATCGGGGAACGATGCGTATTTCACGCCTCGGACGAGCTGATCGCGTTCATCGAAGGAAAAATGATCGATTCGCACGAGGAATTTTTCGATCTGAACGACGGGATCATCCGCTCTTTCAAGGCGATGTTCGCCGGCATTTACGAGGAATATATGCGCAAAGAGAAGCCCTTGCAGACAAGACCGCACGGGCAGGCTCTCTCCTCCGTTCTTCTTTATATCGCCGAACACTGCCGCGAGCAGATCTCGCTCGCCTCGATCGGCGCCGCGCTCGGATACAGCCCGAAATATATCTCGCTCTGCCTCTCGTCGATCGAGGGAATGAATCTTTACGGCCTTGTCAACGCCTTCCGCGCCGACCTTGCGAAGGATCTGCTGATCCGCACCGACCTGCGCGTGATCGACATTGCGATGGAATGCGGTTACGCGAGCGAGAAAAGTTTTCACCGCGCCTTCCGTCAGGTCATGGGGACGACGCCGGGAAAATACCGCGCGGAAAAGCGAAAAAGCCGCTGATCCTGCAAAGAAAAGTTTGCGTTTTATGAAAATATCCCTGCCGGGACTCCGAAGTCGGAGAGGAGCGGCAGGGATTTTTGTTTTTACTGTTTCGGGGATATTTTTTGTTTTCCGGGATATTTTATTTTCTTCCGCCTTCGAGCAGGATCGGCGAGAGAACGTAGAAGAAGGCGCCGACCGCGAGGTTGACGACCGTCGCGAGAACCATAAAGAGCGGCAGATACCCGAACGCTAGTCCGAGCCCGAAGAGGGCGAGATCGGGGACGAGCCCGAAATAGAGGAAGAAGATCTGCACCATCTGCTTGACGCTCTTGCCCGCCGAGACCGACGTGGAGAAATCGATGAACGCGCCGACCGCCGAGGAATAGAAATCGAGCGAGACGACGAAGAGCAGACCGGCGAGAAGAACCAGCGGATTCGATCTCGTCAGAGCGGTGGCGAGGATCAGACCGGGGAGCAGGTCGAGCGCACAGCAGACCGTTCCGCCGAGCAGAGACCAGAAGAGTTTTGCGAAGGTGCTTGCCGGGATGGTGGCAAACCAAGCGGACTCGGCGTCGGCTTTGACCGGATTGCCGAGCGTGCGGAAAAAGGCGACGACGGCAAAGGCGGCGATGACGAGCATCATTCCGCCGCCCGGAAGCAGGAGCGGCAGGATCACGCCGATCGCGAGGTAGACGAGCGTGGTCTTGGTGAGAAAGCCGAAGGTGGCAAAGCGGAAGCGGTTATAGAGCGTTTTGAAGAAGAAAACGTTCGCGCCCGCACCGCGGCGGAAACCGTCCCGGCGAAGCCTCTCGCTGCGATCCTTCTTCCCTCTTTTGGCGAGGCGGCCTTCCTGCGCGGCGGCGAGGGCTGCCGCCGTCTCCTCGGATTTTGCCAGCGCGTCCTCGTAAAAATCCGGGCGGATGCGGTAGGTGAGAAAGAGCAGAAGGGCGACCGTGCCGACCGTTCCGAGCAACGAGAGCAGCGACGCCGGGAGATTCCCTTCGATCGCGAAGAGCAGGATCCCCTTCGTCCAGCCGACGATCGGAAGATAGCGCAGCCACGGGACGTTGAAGAAGGCGAAGGCGGCGTCAAGCGGCGCCTGCTCCGAGGACTTCATATAGGCGTAAAACGCACCGGCGATCACGACGAGGATTCCCAGCGTGACCGGGCGGATATATTTCTTCGTTTTGGGGTGCGAAGAGCAGAAAACGTAAATCATTGTTTGCAAAACCTTCGCGATCGCCAGGATGGAGATCCAAGTGACGACCAGCGCGACGGCGGCGAAGGGCGAGAGCGACAGCGCGCGGATGAGCGCGTGAAGGTCGAAGAGGAGATAGGCCGTCACAAAGAGGATCATTCCCATCTGCGTGAGCAGACGGAAGAGGACGACCGACTGCGGCCGCATCGGCGAGGCGAAGAGCAGATTGACGTCCGCCGGCAGAAAGATCGCGCTGCCGCTTTTGTCCGCCCAGAGGATATGCATCGAGAGCATCAGGACGAGGATCGCCAGCGTGGCGAGTTCAAGGATACCGCGCTTTTCTTCCTCGGTCGGCTCCCAGATCGGCTCCCCTTCTTCGGGCGGCTCGGTCTCCTCGACGGTCTCCTCCTGCCCGTCCTCCGGCATAACCTTATCCGCGACCGTACCGAGGATGATCCCGACGATGCCGCCGAGGACCATACAGGCGACGATGAAGATCAGCACCCAGGTTTTGAGCAGCTTGCGGATCTGGTTGACGAAGGAGTGCGCGGCGTAATAAAAGAACAGCCTCATTCTCTGTCCACCTTCTCTCCGTCAAGGGAGACCTGCGGATGCTTCATTTCCTCTCCGCTGATCCCTTCGGTGACCTCGAAGAAATATTCCTCCAGCGTTCTGCCGGATGAGGCGAGTTCCGCCGCCGTCACGTTCGCGCGGATGCGGCCGCCCTGCATGATGAGCGCGCGATCCCAGAGCATATCCACGCTGTCGATGATGTGCGTGCTGACGAGCAGCGTCTTCCCTGCCGCGCGCATCTCGGAGAAGATGGCTTTCAGCTCCTTGATCGCGTGGGGATCGAGTCCGATCATCGGCTCGTCGAGCAGAAGAAGCTGCGGATCGGGGAGCAGGCCGAGGCAGAGGTTGAGTTTCTGCTGCATACCTTTGGAAAGCTCGTCGCCGAACTTGCGCTTTTTGTCGGAAAGCTCGAAGCGGTCGAGCAGTGCGTCGGCGCGATCGCGGTAGCCGGCCGGCATTTTATAGGCGCGGGCGAGAAATTCCATATGCTCCGAGACGGTCAGGTTCGGATAGAGCGACGGGATCTCCGGAACGTAGCCGAAGATTCTTCTCGCCTCGACCGATTTGTTCGGCAGACCGCCGATCGTGATCTCGCCGCTGTAGCGCAGAAAACCGATCACCGATTTGAGCAGGGTGGATTTTCCGGCGCCGTTCGGACCGAGCAGGACGGTCACACTGCCGGGATCGAGCGAAAAGGACACGTCGTCGCAGGCGAGCGCCTTTCCGTATTTTTTCGTCAGATGCGAAACGGTAAGCATTGTTTTTTTCCTTTCTTTGCGGAGCGTTCTCCGGGATCGCCGCGTTTTTCGGGGGCGATCTTTTTTCCTTCCGTATTATAGCATAAGCGCACGCCGCTGTCAAGTAGCAATGAGGGCGCAAAAAAGCCGGAGCGGACGCCCCGGCCTTTCGGATCTTATTTTCGGATCAGAGAACGCGGACTTTCAGCACGCCGTCCACCGCGCGGATCGCCGAGATGACCGCCTCCGGCGCCGCGACGCCGAGCTCGATCATCGTATAGGCGTAGCTTCCCTTCGAGCCGTTCGAGAGATGCTCGATGTTGATGCCCTCGGACGAGATCGCCGCCGTGAACTGCGAGAGCATATTGGCGACGTTGCGGTGCAGAATGCAGATGCGCGCCGCGCCGCCCTTCGGCAGCGAGACCGCGGGATAGTTGACCGAATTTCTGATATTCCCGGTCGTGATATACTCGACCAGCTCCTCCGCCGCCATGACGGCGCAGTTGTCCTCGCTCTCCTCGGTGGACGCGCCGAGGTGGGGGATATTGATCGCGCCGGGCAGAGCGAGCGTCGCCTCGGTCGGAAAATCGGTGACGTAGGAGGCGATCTTGCCGGAGGCGAGCGCCTCCTTCAGCGCGTCGGGATCGACGAGGTCGGCGCGCGCGAGGTTGATCAGGCGGACGCCGTCCTTCATTTTCGCGATGGTCTCGCGGTCGATCATCCCGCGCGTCGACGGCGTCGAGGGGACGTGGAGGGTGATATAGTCGGCGCAGGCGTAGATCTCGTCGTAGGACGACGCCTTCTCGACCGAGCTCGAAAGATTCCACGCCGCCTGCACCGTCATATAGGGATCGCACCCGACGACGTGCATGCCGAGCGAGCGCGCCGCGTTCGCCACCAGGCCGCCGATCGCGCCGAGGCCGATGACGCCGAGCGTCTTGCCGAGGATCTCATGCCCCGAAAATTTCGATTTTCCCTTTTCGACGGCTTGGGCGACGTCCGGCTCTCCGCCGAGCGTTTTCGCCCACGCGATGCCGTCCGCAATGCCGCGCGAGGCGAGGATCAGAGCGGCGATCGCCAGCTCCTTGACGCCGTTGGCGTTCGCGCCCGGCGTATTGAAAACGACCACGCCGCGCTCGGCGAGCTCCTCGCAGGGGATGTTGTTGACGCCGGCGCCGGCGCGCGCCACGGCGAGCAGCTTTTCGCCGACCGCCATCCCGTGCAGATCCGCCGAGCGGACCATCACGCCGTCGGGATCTTCGATCTCTTCGCCGACCGAAAATTTCTCCCGGTCAAAGACGTCTGTTCCGACTTTTGCGATCTTATTGTAAAGTTTTATTTGCATCATATCAATCAAGCCTCGGATTTTCCATCTCAAATTTCTTCATGAAGTCCACGAGCGCGACAACGCCTTCGTAGGGCATCGCGTTGTAAATGGAGGCGCGCATTCCGCCGACCGAGCGGTGACCTTTGAGGTTTTTGAGGCCGGCTGCCGCCGCCTCGGCGCAGAACTTTTTGTCGAGCTCGTCGCTCGCGGTGGTAAAGACCACGTTCATCATCGAGCGGCACTTGCGATCGACCGTTGCGGTATAGAACTTCTGGCTGTCGAGATAATCGTAGAGCAGGCTCGCCTTCTTCTCGTTGCGCCGCTTCATCTCCTCAAGGCCGCCGATCGAGAGCAGCCAGTCAAAGACAAGCTTCGCCATATAGATGCAGAAGCAGGGGGGCGTGTTGTACATCGAATCGTTGTCCGCCATCAGCTTATAATCGAGCATCGCCGGCGTTTCGGACATCGCCTTGCCGATGAGGTCCTCGCGGACGATGACGATGGTCAGCCCCGCCGGAGCGACGTTCTTCTGCGCGCCGGCATAGATCAGACCGAAGCGCGAAACGTCCACGGGCTCGGAAAGAATACAGGAGGACATATCGGCGACGAGGGGGATGTTCCCGGTGTCGGGGATGTAATGGAACTTCGTGCCGTAGATGGTATTGTTGAAGCAGATATGCACGTAATCGGCGTCCGGACGGAAATCGGCGCGGGTGGTCTCCGGAACGGTCGAGAAGGTCGGGGACGCCCCGGCGCTCGACGCCGCCACGGCGACGTCGCCGTATTTTTTCGCCTCGGTGAAGGCTTTTTTCGAGAACTGCCCGGAGATGATATAATCGGCGCACTTATGCTCGGAGAGCAGATTCAGCGGCACGGCGGCAAACTGCGTGGAGGCGCCGCCCTGCAGGAAGAGCACTTTATAATTGTCAGGGATCTTCATCAGCTCGCGCAGAGAAGCCTCCGCCGAATGCAGGATCGCCTCAAAATCCGAAGATCGGTGACTCATCTCCATCACGGACATGCCGGATCCGCCGTAGCAGAGCAGCTCCTCCTGCGCTTTTTTCAGCACTTCCAGCGGCAGCATCGACGGCCCCGCAGAGAAATTATAGACTCTGTTCATCAAAGTCACCCATCCTTTCGGTTTGATTTTCCGGATGCGCAAAAATGCGGATCCGGGTGTTATTTGATATTTTAGCACGCAAAAGCGATTTTGTCAATATCTCTCCGGGTATTTCTGCTTTTTTGTGAAAATTAGGTAAAGAATAACGCCGCCGCTCGCCGGCTTTCGTTCAAAAAAGCGCAGGGAGCGACGGTCGCGGGAAAAATTATGCGGAAAATGCGATTTATGCAGAATAATTATGCAAAGTTACGCATGCTTTTCGGGGTAACGGACGCGGACCGGAAGTCCGGTTTTCGAGGATTCCATCGCCGCGCAGCAGACGGCGACGGTCGCCGCGCCTTCGTAGGAGGAGACCGGCATCTCCCCTTCCTCGTTCAGCGCCTTGACGAAGGCTTCGATCTCCGCCGTGGCGTTGTGGTTATTGACGTCGACGGGGAGGATCTGCCCCTCGGTAAAGGGCGGCTTTCCGCCCTGCGGATCGTCCTCGAAGAGGGTGATATGGTCGGAGGTATTATCGCAGATGACGGTGCCGCGCGTGCCGTAAAAGACCGAACGCATCGTATAGTTGCGCTTGCACCCGATCGAGGCAAAGACCTTTCCGGTCACGCCGCCGGGAAATTTCAGGAGCGCGACGGTACAGTCATCCACCGGCCAGTCGGGAAGGCATTTATGGTTCGAGTAGGCGAACACCTCTTCGGGATCGCCCGCCACCCAGCGCAGAAGATCCACCGCGTGGCATCCTCCGCCGATAAAGGCGTGCCGGCGCGGATCGACGCGCCAGTTGTTGTATCCTTTCGCGTGATCGTAGTTGTGGGCGTACTCGCTTTCGACGAAGTAAAGCTCGCCGATCCGCCCGGCGGTGACCAGATCGTGCGCCGCCATGAAGCCGGGCGTGCAGCGGCAGATCTGCCCGATCATCAGTTTGCGCCCGGTCTCGCGCTCGACCGCCATCATTTCCCGGCATTCCCCGTCGGTCAGCGCCATCGGCTTTTCGCAGAGAACGTCCTTGCCGGCGCGCAGAAAGGCGGCGGTCATTTCGAGGTGATAATAATCCGGGGTAACGATCACGGCGGCGTCCACCGCGGGATCGTTTACGTAATCGCGGTAGTCGGCGCAGGTCTTTGCGTCCGGGAAGAGCGCATGCGCCGCGGCGAGCTGCTCGGGCGAATTGTCGCAGATGCCGTAAAGGTTTGCCGCCTTCCGCACCCCCTCCATGTGCAGCTGCGCCATTTTGCTCGTTCCGATGACGACGATATTGCGTTTTTTGCTCATAGCGTAACTCCTCTTTACTTTTGCAAAATGTTGTGATATAATCGGATCTGTACAAAGTCCCCGGAAAGAGGGGAGGTACGCTTATATCATATCAGATTTCCGGCGTTTACGCAATGGGAAAATGTTTTCCGTATCCTGCGTTTTGTTGGAAATGGGAGGAGGCGCCGTACGTTTTACGAATATCTTGCCAAAGGAGCGCGCGAGGAGCCGACCGTCTGCCTCACCGGGGTGGACGATCATCTTCTGCCGGGGCAGACCTACGGACCGGTGATCCGGGATCTCTGCATTGTCGAATGCTGTACCGGCGGCGCGGGGGCGGTCTCGGTCAACGGGGTGCGCTTTCCCGTCCGTCCCGGCGACTGTTATATTCTTCTTCCGGGCGACCGCGTGATCCATTACGCCGACGAGAATACGCCGCGGGAGGGCGTCTGGTGCGCGATCGACGGCATGCGCCTGGTCGCGACGCTCCGCCGCGCCGGGATCCGATCCGACGCCCCCTTTGCGCCGAAGGAGGCGTTTTCCGAAATCGATCGGCAGATCCGCTTTGCCATTGCGATCAAAGACGACCGCAGCCCCTCGGCGGCGCTGCAGCGGACGGCGTGCGTTTACCGGATGCTCGCCGCGCTCTTTTGCGGCAAAGACGAGCCGGAGGAGGGCTGCCGCACGGCGGTCGATCGCGCGATCGCGATCATGGAGACCGAGTATCACACCGCCCTTCCGGTCGCGAAAATCGCCGCACAGGTCGGCTTTGAGCGCAGTTATTTCTCGGTTCTGTTCCGGGAGGCGACCGGGCTTTCGCCGCACGCGTATCTCACCGCTCTGCGCGTCCGCAAGGCGGCGGCGCTGCTTGAGGCAGGGGAGGAGAGCGTGGAGAGCGCCGCGGCATCGGTCGGTATGGAAGAGAGTTCCTTCTACCGCGCTTTCCGCGCCGCGCTCGGGATCACGCCGTCGGAATACAAGAAGATGCACCGGGAAAAAAGCCGCCGGACAAAGAATTGACCGGCACTTCCCGGAAAGCGGCGGACGGCGAGGAGAGACGGAAAGCGAACTTTCGCACCGGAAAATTTCTTTTCTGCGGCAAATTCTCTCATCCGCTTGACAATCGCGCGCGGGTGTGATAAAATAGAAAGCGTATAGTAAAATAAGGATAGAGAAGGAAAACTTTATCCGGAAAAGGAGACCGAAATGGGCATTATCAAGGCATTTTTCAACGCGATGGGAGGTTCTCTCGCGGACTCTTGGGAAGAGGTCATCGAAGCCGACGGCATGAGCGACACCACGGTATTTACCAAGGGCGTGACCGTTCGCAAAAACGACCGCAGAAACAACAACCGCAAAGGCACCGAGGATCTGATCTCGAACGGCTCGATCATTCACGTCGGCGAAAATCAGTTCATGCTCCTCGTGGACGGCGGCAAGGTCATCGACTACTCCGCCGAGGCCGGCTATTTCAAGGTGGATAACAGCAGCGAGCCGTCGCTCTTCAACGGCGAGTTCGGCAAGGCGCTCGGCAAAGCGTTTGAGCGCGTGAAGTTCGCCGGCGTGACGCCGCGCAAACAGCAGGTCTTTTATATCAACCTGCAGGAGATCAAGGGCATCAAGTTCGGAACGCGCACCCCGGTGCAGTATTTCGACAATTTCTACAATTCGGAATTGTTCCTGCGCGCACACGGCTCTTACTCGATCAAGATCACCGATCCGCTGAAGTTTTACGCCGAGGTCGTGCCGAAAAGCGCAACAAAAGTTGACATAAACGAGATCAACGAGCAGTATCTCTCGGAATTTCTCGAAGCCTTTCAGGCGGCGATCAACCAGATGTCGGCGGACGGCATCCGTATTTCCTACGTGCCGAGCAAATCGCGCGAGCTGTCGAAATATATGGCGAACGAGCTCGACGCCGACTGGAAAGAGATGCGCGGCTTCGAGGTGCAGGCGGTCGGTATCGCCAGCGTCTCCTACGACGAGGAATCGAAAAAGCTCATCAATATGCGCAATCAGGGCGCGATGCTCGGCGACGCGGCGGTGCGCGAGGGATACGTGCAGGGCGCGGTAGCGCGCGGTATGGAATCGGCGGGTGCGAACGCGAACGGCGCGGCGACCGCCTTCATGGGTATGGGCATGGGCATGAACGCCTCCGGCGGATTTATGGCCGCCGCCTCCGAGAGCAACCGCCGGCAGATGGAAGCCGACGCGAAGAAGGCCGAGGAGGGCGGATGGACCTGCTCCTGCGGGCAGAAAAACACCGGAAAGTTCTGCCAGAACTGCGGCAAGCCCCAGCCGGCGGCCGCAGGCGGCTGGACCTGCGAATGCGGTCAGAAGAACACCGGAAAGTTCTGCCAGAATTGCGGAAAACCGCGCCCGGCTGCCGAGTGGTTCTGCCCCGAATGCGGTCATAAAAACGGCGCGGATGTCAAATTCTGCCCCGAATGCGGCACCAAGAAAGCGTAAACCGGGAGGCGGAGGGCCGTAATGGATCATACCGTTTCCTATAAGTGTCCGAACTGCGACGCCGGGCTGACCTTCGACGCAGACAAACAGAAATTCTGCTGCGAATTCTGCCTTTCGGAATTCACGAAGGCGGAGCTGGACGCGACCGATTCGGCAAAACGCGCCGAGGAGCAGGCGGAAAAGGACGCCGCCTTTACCGGCGAGATGCGCGAGTACTACTGCCCGAACTGCGGCGCGGAGGTCGCCGTCGACGCCTCGACCGCGGCGGACTACTGCTACTACTGCCACAACCCGATCGTGCTTTCGGCAAAGGTCTCCGGGCTGATGAAGCCCGATAAGATCGTGCCGTTCAAATTCGGAAAAGACGAGGCGAAGGAGACCTTCCTGCGCTTTGCCAAGAAAAAGTTTTTTACGCCGAAAGGCTATTTCGCGCCGGAGCAGGCGGACAAAATTCAGGGCGTTTACTACCCCTTCTGGGTGACCGACGCCGACGCCGACGCCGCGATCGAGGCGACGGGAAAGACCATCCGCAGCTGGTCGGACGGGCGGTACGCCTACACCGAGACCTCGCGCTATGAGATCCACCGGCGCGGCAACTTTCATTTTGAGGATATCGTTTCGAGCGCGCTCTCGAGCGAGAAAAAGGAGATGCTGGAGGGCATTCTTCCCTATCCTGCCGACTCGCACGTGGATTTCTCGATGCCCTATCTGCTCGGTTTTTACGCAAAAAAGCGGGATATCGACCGCGAGGCGCTGACCGGAGAGGTGCGCGAGCGCATGGGCGGCTACGCCGAACAGCTCTTCCGGGATACGGCGGGCGGATACAAGGACTTCACGGTACACGCGCGCGACCTGAACGTTCACCGCGCGGCGTGGGAATACACGCTGATGCCGCTCTGGATCCTGACCTACGAGCGAAAAGGAAAGATCTACACCTACGCGATGAACGGCTACACCGGGAAGGTCTACGGCGAGCTGCCGCTCAGCCTTCCAAAACTCTTCGCCTTTCTCGGCGGACTTGCCGCAATACTGACCGGGCTGTTCGGTCTGATCGGAGGGCTGTTCTGGTGAAAACAAGGTCGAAAATTCTTCTGACGCTCTCGCTTTCTGCGCTTCTCTTTGCGCTGCTCGTCCCGCTCTTCGCCTTCGGCGCCTCGGCGGAGGAAGCCGCCGATCCCGCAAACTACGTGGCCGATCTGCACAACCTGCTTTCGGACAGCGAAAAGCAGCAGATCGCCGACGCGATGCAGAGCGCACAGCAAAAGACCGAGTGCAATTTCGTCTTTCTCTACTATTCTTATCAAAAGCCTTATCAAGAGGGCGTTTGTCGAAAGAAGGGCTATTCCTATCTGTCCGACTACGAAGTCGCGCACGCGTCGCCCCTGATCGATCTTCCGCCAAACGTGATGGTGCTGGAGGTGACCGAGATGGGAGATTCCTACGATCCTTACACCTTCAAGGTACACATCTTCGGGGAAAACGGGCGCACCTCGCAAAGCGAGCTCGAATATCTTGAGGACAAGATCGAGTCCGCGATCAAATCCGGCAGATTCGCCGAGGGCGCGGGCGACTTCGTCCGCTACGGGGAGAAGGCGTTTTACGGAAAGTTTGCCAACTGGGGGCGCATCTTCTTCATTGCGGCGATGATCGCGCTCGGCTTTACGGCGGTCGCGGGGATCGTGATCTACGGAAAGTACAAGAAGAAGGTGCATTCGGCGGTCTATCCGCTGGATCAATTTGCGAAGATGCAATTGACCGAGCGCTCGGACGTCTGCGTCGGCAGGTCGGTCAGCCGCGTTCCGATCTCTTCGGGATCGAGCGGTCACGGCGGAGGCGGCGGCAGCGGCCGTTCGGGCGGCGGAGGGCATTCCTCCGGCAGCCGAAGATAAGTAAAAAGCAAATCATTGTTTGCATTATCGACAAAAAGCGTTGCAACCAAAGCGCCGCATCCCGAAAAGAACGGCGCTTTTTCAAAAGGAGTTTTCTATGGATCTTTACCGCTATTTATCGCGCGAAGAATGGCTTTCGGCGATCGAATGCCGCCATTCGGTGCGCAAATTCACCGAGGAAAAACTGAAGGAGGAGCAGATCGCGCGCCTCACGGAGATGATCGGGGAGATCAACCGCGAGTACGGCCTGCACGTCCAGCTTCTGACCGACGAGCCGGACGCCTTCCGCGCCGGGAAACCGAGCTACGGCGCCTTCTCCGGCTGCCGCAACTACATTGCGATGGTCGGCAGAAAGGGTGAGGACGAGGCGATCGGCTACACCGGCGAGGCGCTCGTTCTTCTCGCGCGGCATCTCGGACTCGGCAGCTGCTGGGTGGCGCTGACCTTCGATCACGGCGGCGTGAAAGCCGATATTGAAAAAGGCGAAAAGCTTTACGACCTGATCGCGCTCGGCTTCGGGCAGACGGACGGCGCGCCGCACAGAAGCAAAGCGCCCGAATCGCTCTATACGGCAGGAGCGCCCGCGCCGGATTGGTTTCTTGCCGGAGTACGCGCCGCCTCGCTTGCGCCGACGGCGATCAATCAGCAGAAATTCCGCTTCGACCTTGTCGGAGAGCGGTCGGTGCGCGCGAAGCACTTTTTCGGTCCCTGTGCGAAAACCGACCTCGGCATCGTGAAGCTGCATTTCGCGCTCGCCGCCGGCGAGGGAAATTTCGATTTCGTCTGATCCGCGCCGTCCGATGGCGCATCCAAGCAAGATTCTCCCGGGGCGGAGCGATCGATTTCCTCGAAAAGTCCGGCGTTTTCCCCGAAATTTTACCGAAAAAGCAAACTTTTGTTATCAGAAAGGACGCCTTTTTGTGATCATCCGGAAATCACGCGCTTTGAGTTTTCTTATTGTCGGTGGG
>CADBPA010000094.1 GCA_902796505.1 uncultured Ruminococcus sp. | reverse complement strand
GCAAAATCCGCAAAGTGCGGAAAAAAGAAAGCGAAAGAGCGAAATTTTTGCGTTTTTTTGTAAAAAGCATTGCAATCCGGGAAAAATTGTTGTATAATCGGAAGGTAACGAATCTTTCAAGCGACAAGGAAACCAAAATCATGAAAAACTTCAAGACCATCGGCGTTCTGACATCCGGAGGAGACGCCCCCGGCATGAACGCCGCCGTTCGCGCGGTCACCCGCGCGGCGCTCGCCAAAGGTCTGCGCGTGCTCGGCATTATGCGCGGATACAGCGGACTCATCGACCACGACGTGGAGGAGCTTCACGCGCGCTCGGTCGGCAACATCATCGACCGCGGAGGCACGATCCTCTACACGGCGAGATGCAAGGAAATGATGACGGCGGAGGGCTTTCAGCGCGCCGTCAACGCCTGCCGGGAGCTCGGCATCGACGGCATCGTCGCCATCGGCGGCGACGGGACCTTCCGCGGCGCGAAAAAACTGACCGAGGCCGGCGTTCCCTGCATCTGCCTGCCCGGCACGATCGACAACGACGTCGCCTCCACCGACCATACCATCGGCTTTGACACCGCGATGAACACCATCATCGCCCTCATCGACAACCTGCGCGACACCTGCGAGTCTCACGCGCGCTGCTCGGTCATCGAGGTCATGGGCCGCGGATCGGGAGACATCGCGCTGAACACCGGTATCGGTTCGGGCGCGACCGGCATCGCCATCCCGGAGATCCCCTTCGACGAGGACGCCCTGATCGAAAAGATCAAGCATTCCCGCGAGCTCGGCAAGCGCAACTTCCTCGTCATCGTCTCGGAGGCCTTCGGCGGCGATTTCGGCGAGCGGCTGACCAAGCGTATCGAGGAAGAGACCGGCGTGGAATCCCGTTTTGCCCGCCTCGGCCACATCGTGCGCGGCGGAAGCCCCTCTCTGCACGACCGCGTGCTGGCGTCGCAGATGGGTTATCTCGCCGTCGAGGAACTGCTCAAAGGCCATTCCAATCTCGTCATCTGCGAGAGAAGAAACAAGATCGTCTCGCGCGACATTCAGTACGCGCTGACGCTCGACGCGATGTATAAAGGCCATCTGGAAGAAGGCGAGCTCGACCGCTTTGACGAAGCGACGGTCCGGCGCATGCAGAGCCATTGCGAGCGCAAGCGCAAGATCATCCGCCGCCTCTACGATATGGCGAACGACATCAATATCTGATCCCGATCGACTTTTTCTGCGCGAAGGGATCCCCACGGGGCTGCCGGAAAGGCGGCCCTTTTCATCTGCTCCGCGCCGTCCGATATGCGCCTGCGCCCGGAAGGTTTTCGCCCGCTCCCCTCTGCTCCGGGGAGCGCCTGCGCATCGGAAAGAATCTTTGACCGATCCCTCTATTCCGGGGAGCGCCTGCGCCCGAAAGGTTTTCGCCCGCTCCGCGCCGGATCTTGCGATATTTTGACGCCAAGAAAAGAAAAAAAATTCATTTTTCCCTGTTGCTCCACTTGACAAAGCGATTTTGATTTGATATAATTCAATTTAGTTCAATCAAAATGAAAAAGGAGATACGAATATGAAGGTTGAAGTCCGGTATTTCACACAGACGGGAAATACGAAAAAGCTGGCGGACGCCATCGCCGGCGCGATCGGCTGTGAGGCGCGGGATCTCAGCGCTCCTCTTGACGGCCGGGTGGACCTGCTCTTCCTCGGAAGCTCGGTTTACGCCGCAGGGGTCGCGCAAGAGGTCAAGGATTTTCTCGCCGCAAACAAGGAGAAGATCGGAGCGATCTGCAGTTTCAGCACGGCGGCGCTCCTGCCCTCGACCTATAAACAGATCGGGAAGATCGCGGCGGCGTGCGGCGTCACGCTTCTTCCGGAGGAATTTCACTGCCGCGGCTCCTTTGCTTTTCTGCACAAAGGCCGCCCGAACGAGGAGGACCGGAAAGCCGCCGCGGAATTTGCGCTGGGCGTTCTGAAAAAGGCGGAGCAGAACTGAGAAAACTCCGGCGATCCTTTCCCGCCGAAACGCTTTTTTTCACCGAAAAAATCAAAAAAAAGACGGGCTGCCCGCGATCCGGGGAGTCCGTCTTTTCGGTAAAAAATAAACCTTTGATGGTAAAAACGCGCTGTATTTCCGGCTTTTCGGATCTTTCGCCGTTCCGGAAGGGCGCATCGCTCACCGCAGGCTTTTTCGGAAAGATCCGCCGACCGCAGAGCCGCGCCGTCACCGCAGATCCGATCGGACGGACGGCAAAAAGAGCAAAAAGGCGCCGCCTGCAAAATTTCCGAGAGCGATGCGAAGAAGCCTTCCCGAAGATCCGCGCGCCTGCGCGAAGGGCATCCGCTATCTTTCCCGACGGATCGGGCGGGCGATCGCGTCCGCCGTCGGCGCTTCTCCGCTTGGCACCGGAAGATCGGAATCATTCGCCGAACAATCGTTCTTCCAGCTCGGCGCAAAGCGCATGATAGATCGGGAGATGGTATTCCTGAATGCGGTAGGTCTGCTGCGCCGGGGCGATCAGGGCCACGTCCGCGCATCCCGCGAGCGCGCCGCCGTCCCGTCCGGTCAGCGCAAGAACGGTCATCCCTTTTTCGTGCGCGACCTTCGCCGCGGAGAGGATATTCTGCGAATTGCCGGAGGTCGAGATGGCGATCAGAAGATCGCCGGGTGCGCCGAGCGCAAAGACGAGCTGGGCATAGACCGCCGCCGGATCTTCATCGTTGAGATAGGCGGTCATCGCGGCGGAAAGCGCCGGAAGAGGAATGGCCGGAATCCCGTATTGCAGAGCCTTCGCCTCCTCGCCGATCGCGGCGGAGTAGCGCGCAAGATCGGCGGCGTTCAGCCGGCGCGGAAGGAGAAAGCCCTTGAGCAGTTCTCCGCTGATGTGGTCGGCGTCCGCCGCGCTGCCGCCGTTTCCGGCGATCAGAATTTTTCCTCCGCTCCGCACGCACCGCTCCAGAAGCTCCGCGGCGGCAAATACGCGGTCGCGAAGAGGGGCGATCTGCGGATGCTCGGCGAAAAGCCGTTCGATCGATCGATTCATTTCTCTTTCCTCTTTTTGCTTATTTTTGCTTTGGAAATTCAAAAAAGATTTTGTTCTTTTGATTTGTTTTCAGGGATCGAATTACAAAATATTCTAACTTTTGTTAGCAAAATTACGTTTTACGATCGCCTCAGGATCATTTCCGGAACCCTTCGGACGCCACCGTCAAGGCGGCGAGATCTCCGATCGCGTCTCCGAGCTCCGCGGCAACGACGCGGCAGGCGGCAAGGCTTTCGGGAATACACTCGCGGCGCATCACCTTCTCCATACCGCCCCGCAGAAGGTCCTCCGTCCGGGCGAACACCGAGCCGATCACGATCCGTTCGGGATTGAAGGCGTCCACGAGCAGAGAAAGCCCCTCTCCGAGCCGCTCGGCGCAGGTGTCGTAAACCGATTTGGCGATCGGCTCGCCTTCGCGCGCATAATCGGCGAGCAGCTTCGCGGTGATCTTCGGCAGATCCTCCTCGCTTCGGCAATAGGGCAGGCTTCCGCCCGCCGCAAGAACGGCTTTCGCCTTCGCGATCCCCTGCCGCGCGATACCGCCGCCGGAACAGAATCCCTCAAAAGATCCCGCCTTTCCGAATCCGACCGGTCCGCGTGCGCGAAGCCGCAGATGCCCGATCTCGCCACCGTTGCCGTTTGCCCCTTCGTAGAGCGCGCCGTTCAGGATCAATCCTGCGCCAAGCCCGGTGCCGAAGGTCAGAAAAATCATATGCTTTGTGCCACGCCCTGCGCCGTGTTTCCACTCGGCAAGTGCGCAGGCGTTCGCGTCATTGCAAAGAAAAGTTGGCAAATTCAGTGCATTTTCGCAATTTTCGACGATCGGAACGTCGATCCAGCCGGGCAAATTTGGCGGACAAAGGATCACGCCGCGCGCGGCGTCCAGCGGACCGCCGCAGGAAATTCCGACCGCCCGCGCCCCCGGATATTTCGCCTTTATACGCTCCGCGGCGGAAAGGATCTTCGCGATCGTCTCTTCTTTCCCCGCCGTGTCAAAGCGAACCTTTTCGAGAATTTCTCCCTCATCCGTTCCGGCGAGCACCGCGCATTTCGTCCCGCCGATATCGATCCCGATCCATATATTCATATCTTTCCGTTCCTTATCTTTTTTCGTGAAACGCCGCCGTTCCCCATGCCGCAAAGCCACTTCGGAGTCGGGAGTTTCGTTCCGTAAGTTTTTCGCCCTTTATTCCCCCTGCGATTTGCGAAAGGCGGAGATCACCGCGTTCTGCGCGGCGGCGCGGAAGCCGCCTTCTTCGAGGGCATGGACGCCGACGATCGTCGTTCCGCCGGGCGAGCAGACCTCATCCTTGAGCTGTCCGGGGTGCTTGCCGGATCGGAGAAGCATTTCCGCCGCGCCGGAGAGCATTTCGGCGGCGTAGAGCATCGCTTTTTCGCGCGAAAGTCCGCATTGCACGCCGCCGTCTGCCAGCGCCTCGGCAAAAAGATAGGCGAACGCCGGTCCGCAGCCGGAGACAGCCGCCGCCGCATTCATCAGCCGCTCGTCGATCTCGTCGAGCCGTCCGGCGGGGGCGAGCAGGGCGAGCAGATCGCGGATATTTTCCTCGGTCGCGGCGGCGTTGGCGCACCACTGGATCATTCCGTGCCTGACGGCGGCAGGCGTATTCGGCATGATGCGAACGATCGCGCGCCCCTTCCCTGCCATCGCTTCGAGTTCTCCGAGGCTCACCCCGGAGACCATGCTGACGAGAACGCCTCCGACGCTCCCGGCAAGTTCGGCTTTCAGTTCTCCGAGAAGCGGAGCCGCCGCCCCCGGCTTTACGCCGAGGAAGATGAAATCGCAGGTCTTGACGATGCCTTCATTGCTCAAAAACTTCGCGCCGATCTCCTCGGCAAATGCGGCTCTTTTTCCGCTGTTATGGCTCGAAATGTAAATATTAATTTGCTTATCGGTCGCGATCGCCTTTGCGATCGCGCTTCCCATATTGCCGCATCCGATGATTCCGACTTTCATTTTCTTCTCCTTTTTTCGTCTTGTTTTCCGGGCGATCAGCGGATCTGCCCGTCTCCGTGAATGATATATTTATAGGTCGTCAACTCGCGGATGCCGAGCGGCCCGCGCGCGTGCATTTTCTGCGTGGAGATCCCCATCTCGCAGCCGAGCCCGAACTCGCCGCCGTCGGTAAATCTCGTCGAGGCGTTGACGTAGACCGCCGCGCTGTCTACCCCGGCGGTGAATTTCTCCGCCGCCGACGGATCCTTCGTCAGGATCGCCTCGCTGTGATGCGTGGAATGCGCGGCGATGTGCGCGATCGCTTCCTCCACCGAGGAGACGACCTTCACGGCAAGGATATAATCGAGAAATTCGGTATCGAAATCTCCTTCGCCGGCAGGCGTTCCGCCGACGATCGCATAGGCCTCGGCGTCCGTCCGGAGTTCGACCGGGGGCTTTCCCTCCGCCTTACGCCGGTCGCAAAGCGCGGCTTTCAGCATCGGAAGAAACTCCTTTGCGATCGCGCGGTGAACGAGGCAGACCTCCGCCGCGTTGCAGACCGAAGGTCGGCTTGCTTTCGCGTTTTCGACGATCTTCACCGCCGCGGCAAGATCCGCCGACTCGTCCACGTAGATATGGCAGATCCCCGTCCCGGTTTCGAGGCAGGGGACGGTCGCGTTCTCCACGCAGGCGCGGATCAGTCCGGCTCCGCCGCGCGGGATCAGAAGATCGACGTAGCCGCGCGCGTGCATCAGGGTATTCACGCCTTCGCGCGTCAGGTCATCCAAAAGACCGATCGCCGCATCGGGGATCCCTGCCGCGGCAAGTCCGCGCCGCATCGCGTCCACGATTGCACGCGCCGAGCGATAGGCCTCCTTGCCGCTTTTGAGAATGCAGGCGTTCCGGCTTTTCAGCGCGAGCGCCGCCGCGTCGGACGTCACGTTCGGGCGGCTCTCATAGATGATCGCGATCACCCCCATCGGCACCGAAACCTTCTCGATGAGAAGCCCGTTCGGGCGCACCGTCCGCTCAAGTACCGTTCCGACCGGCGAGGGCAGTTTCGCCACCGCACGGACGCCCTCCGCCATCGCGGCGATCCGCTCTTCGGTCAGGCGCAGGCGGTCGAGCATCACCGGGGAGATCGTCCCCTCCGCCGCCGCAAGATCCTCTTCGTTTGCTTTGAGAATTTCCGCGCTCTCCCGGAGGATAGCCTCCGCCGCAAAGAGCAGTCCTTCGTTGATTTTCTCATCCGAAAGCGCGGCGATCCTCGGCGCGATTTCTTTGGATTTTGCGCAAATTTGTAAAGTTTTATTTTCTTTTTCAGTCATATTCTTTCAAAAACAGAACGATTCAGCCCTGCGAATAAAAGCGCGTTCCGACGCTTTTTCCGTCAAAAATATCATAGAGCAATTTGGGAGACGCGCCGCTTGCGATGATCATATCGCACCCTGCCTCGCCGGCGATCTTCGCGGCGCGCACCTTCGTGACCATACCGCCCGTTCCGAGCGAGGATCCCGCGCCGCTGCCGAGCGCTTCGATCTCGGCGGTAATGCCGTGGACTTCGGGAATGAGTTTCGCCGTCTTATCTTTGTGCGGATCCGCCGAGTACAGACCGTCGATGTCCGAAAGAAGGATCAGAAGCTTTGCCCCGACCGCCACGGCGATCTTTGCCGCCAGCGTGTCGTTGTCGCCGAACTCGATCTCCTCGGTCGCGACCGTGTCGTTTTCGTTGATGATCGGCAGAACGCCGAGCGAGAGCAGGCGGTCCATCGTCGCCTCAAACTTCGCCCTGCGGTCGTCCGAGGCGAGGTCCGGCGCGGTCAGGAGCAGCTGCGCGACGGTGTGGCGATATTCCGAGAAGAGTTTATCGTAGGTATACATCAGCTCGCATTGTCCGACGGCGGCGCACGCCTGCTTGCCCGCAATGTCGTGCGGTCTTTCGCCGAGCCGCAGTTTGCCGACGCCCATTCCGATCGCCCCTGAGGAGACCAGAATGATCTCGTTACCGGCGTTCATCAGATCGCTGACGATCTTGCATAGCGCCTCGATGCGGCGGATGTTCACACATCCGTTTTCGTACGTTAAAGTAGACGTGCCGATTTTGATCACCGTTTTCATGCTTTTTCCCTTCTCGCCGCCCGCGCGGCCGGTTTTGCTTTCGATACCATTATCATAGCCTATCCGAAGTAAAATGTCAAGGAGATTTCCGGAAAAAGCCCCGCACAGAAATGATTTTTTGCGGAAGATCTCCTTTCTCGCGCGCCGTCGCGCACCGACCGCCGATCGCCCATCCCCGAAACGCGGCGGGAAATTCCCTCTCGCAAAACAGCTTCGCTTTTTCACGATAAAGTTTCGCCTGATCCGCGATCCAGCTTTCGTTTTTCCGAGCGTCCTCCGCACGTCCGGCGCCGCCCGACTGCCCTGCGTGCCGCCTCCTTTCTGCGAGAGGAAAGAAAAAGCCGCCCAAGCAATCGGCTTTTTTTGTTTTGTTGAGCGCGGTTGAAAAGCATTCGCCGCAAATACCGCGCCTTTGTATCGGAAACGCCTGTTTTCGCAAAAGTTCATCATGATAAAAAGCCGATCCGAAGATCGGCTTTTTTGCTCCGGCGAGAGCGGCAATGGAAGAGCAAGAACGAGTTTTGTTCCGGCGATTCCCTTATCCGTTGGCTTTCAGCCACTCTTCGGCGACGCCTTTGGACGCTCTCCGGATATTCTCTACCGGATACCGCGACTCCGCTCCGCCGTTGGTGTAGAAGAAGTAACTGCCGGCGTCGGTCACGTAAAGCGTTTCCTCGTAGCCCGCCGGATCGCCGAAGCACCCGGACGTCACCTTCTTCACAACGCTGGACTCCTCGGTGTCGTAAACCCTTCCGCAAATGATCTTTTGCATACCGATCCTCCTCTTTT
>CADBPA010000093.1 GCA_902796505.1 uncultured Ruminococcus sp. | reverse complement strand
GCCGCTTCGCTACCCAAGCGGGGAAGGCATGCTGAATTATGCCTCCGATAACTCTATACGACCGAAATGCGAATCATACTTTTTTCAAAGTTCAACGCGATCCTTCGGGGCGCACTACAAAAAGCCTCCCACCGAGTAGCGAATCGGCGGCGAGGAAGCGAGAAGATCCGGAAAATGCAAAGAAAAATTAGCAAAATACGCAAAAAAAGAGAGCCTCTTGACGAGGCTCTCATAAAAAAACGGAATATATTTTTGCCGAATGTTTCGACCGGTTTTGCGCTTTGTCGGGACTTTTTTCCGACGGTTTGCGCCGCTTTGCGGTCTTGCGCTTCGGCTGCCGGGGTATTCGCCCACGGCGGTTTGCGCCGCTTTGCGGTCTTGCGATTCGGCTACCGGGGCATTCGCCCGCGCCGGTTTGCGCCGCTTTGCGGTCTTGCGATTCAGCTGCCGGGGCTTTCGCTTCCCGGCGATCCCACGGCGATCTCACGCCGCTCTGCGCTTTCCGCTTTACAGTTTCAGGTTGAGTCCGAGCGGAGCAAAGGCGGCGATGATCGCGTCGGTCGCCGGGGTGATCTCCTGCTTGGTCAGCGTTCTCTCGGAGGAGAGGAAGGAGAAGCGCAGGGTGAGCGCCGAAAGCTTCGCGCCCGGCTCGGTGTAGAGGTCCTGCATCCGGACGGAGGCGAGATGCTCTCCGCCGACGGCTTTGGCGGCGGCTTCCAGCGCGGCGAAGTCCACCGCGGCAAGATCGGCGTTGAAGGTCAGGTCGATGTCGATCGCCGGGAATTTGGACGGCTCGGCGTAGGTCAGCCGGACCGGCTTCGTCGACGCAAAGGCGGCGGTGTCGATCTCAAAGAAGGCGAGAGCGCACTTTTTGTCGATCGCGGCGGTGACGGTCGGGAAGGGTACCGAGATGCGGCCGATCTTTCCGGCGGTCGTCAGAATATCGAAGGTGTTCGCCGGATGCTCGTAGTCCTCGGTCGTCTCCGCGCGAAGGAAGGCGGGGGCGACGTGCAGGATATTTTCGCAAAGCTCGGCGACGACGTCGCGGCAGAGCAGGAAGAGCTTCTCCTCGCTCTTCGTCTTGCTGAAAAAGACGGCGCCGAGTTTCTTTTTCTCGTTGCAGTATCCGTTCTCTTTCAGTCCCTCGACGGTGTGTCCGATCTCGAAGATGCCGAAGTCCTCCGCATAGGCGCGGTTTTCTTTGACGAAATTCAGAAGCGTCGGGATCATCGAGACGCGCAGGTATTGGTGATCCGGCGTCTGCGCGTTGATGACGCGGACGTTCTCCGGCGTGCGGATGCCGAGTTCGCGGTTGGCTTTGACGTCCGACCAGATATAGGAATGCACCTCGTGCATCCGATAACTTGCGACGAGAATATCCTTCATCCGATCCTCTTCGCTCTTCTGCACCTCGCTGCGCACCGGGCGCAGGGGGCTGTCGGAGGTACGGATCTCGAAATTGTCGTATCCGTAAATACGCGAGATCTCCTCGATGATGTCCGCCTTGATGGTCACGTCCTTGGTGGCGCGCCAGCTCGGAACGGTCACCGAGAAGGAGTCTCCCTGCCGCCCGACGCCGAAGCCGAGGCCGAGGAGCGTTTTTTCAATGGCGTCCGAGGAGATGTCGATGCCGGTGTAGCGATCGACGAACGCCTTGTCGAAATCGAGCCGGATCGTCGGATAGTGCTTCACGTAGCAGTCGGAGAAGCGCGACGTGACCTTCACGCCGCCGTCGTATTCGGTCAGCAGGAAGAGAAGCCGTTCGGTCGCTCTCTTGCAAAGTTCGGGATCGAGCATCTTTTCGTAGCGCATCGAAGCGTCAGTGCGCAGACCGAGACGGGTGGTCGTCTTGCGGACGGATACGCCGTCAAAGGTCGCCGATTCGAGCAAGAGCGTCTCGGTGTCGTCTTCGATCTTCGATGCGTCGCCGCCCATCACACCGGCGATCGCCACCGGCTTGTTCTCCGAGGTGATCATCAGCATCTGCTCGTCGATTCTTCTCTCCACGCCGTCGAGGGTGGTGAAGGAGAAGGGTTCGGGGAAGGTCTGCACCTCGATTCTGTCCACCTTCGCGTTGTCGAAGGCGTGCATCGGCTGGCCGAGTTCCATCATCACGTAGTTGGTCAGGTCGGCGAGGAAATTGATCGCGCGCGAGCCGCAGTAGTAGAGGCGGATGCGCAGATTGACCGGGCTGACCTTGCGGGTGACGTGCTCGACCTTGATCGCGGTGTACCGCCAGACGAGGTCCTTCGCCTTCACGTCGATCTGCACTTCGGGGAGCGATGCGTAGACCGAGGTGTCGAGCGTCTTGGGATCGCGCAGAGGACGGCCGGTGATGGTCGAAAATTCGCGCGCGATGCCGAAATGCCCCCAGAGGTCGGGGCGGTTGGTCAGCGATTTGTTATCGACCTCGAAGATGATGTCGTCGATGTCGTAGATCGTCTTGATATCGGTGCCGAGCGGAACGTCCTCAAAGATCTCCATCAGCCCGGAGTGATCGTCGCTGATGCCGAGCTCGGACTCGGAACAGCACATTCCGTGCGACTCATATCCGCCGACCACGGCGGTTTTGATGGGATTGCCCGAAATGCATCCGCCGTCGGTCGCCAGCGCGACCTTCATCCCCTCGCGCACGTTCGGCGCGCCGCAGACGACGTCGAGCACCTCCGAGCCGGTGTCCACTTTCAGCAGGTGCAGTTTTTTCGAGTTCGGATGCTCCGCGACCGAAAGAATTTTTGCGACGATGACGCCGTAGGTGTCCTCGCCTTTGACGTAGATGTCCTCGACCTCGGCGGTCGAAAGGGTGAAATTGCGGATGAGCTGTTTTTTGTCAAGGCCGGAGAGGTCAACGAAATCTCCGATCCAGTTCATGGATAAAAACATGGTGTTCTGTCCTCTCCTTTCAGTTGGATCTGAATTGCGAGAGCGCTTTGAGATCGCCGCTGTTGAAATCGCGGATATCCTTCACGCCGTATTTCATCATCGCCAGCCGCGTCAGTCCGAGGCCGAAGGCGAAGCCGGTGTATTTCTCGGTGTCGATGCCGCCTTCGCGCAGCACGTTCGGATGGATCATGCCGCAGGGGCAGAGTTCGAGCCAGCCGGAGTTCTTGCAGGAGGGGCAGCCCTCGCCGCCGCAGATGAGGCAGTTGATGTCGAGCTCGAAGCCCGGCTCGACGAAGGGGAAGAATCCGGGGCGCAGGCGCACCTTGATGTCCCGCTGAAAGACCTCCGAGAGCATCGTTTTCATGAAATAGATCAGGTTCGAGATCGAAATGTTCTCGTCGATCATCATGCCTTCCATCTGGAAGAAGGTGTTCTCATGGCAGGCGTCGGTCGATTCGTTGCGGAAGCAGCGGCCGGGGAAGATCGCGCGCAGGGGTGCGCCGTACTTCTTCATGATCGCGTTCTGCGCGGCGGAGGTCTGCGTTTTGAGCAGCTGACCGTTTTCAAGATAGTAGGTGTCCTGCATATCTCTTGCCGGATGGTGCTTCGGGATGTTCAGCGCCTCGAAGCATTCGTAATCGTCCACGACCTCGGCGTAGTCCTCCACGGTGAAGCCCATGCTGCGGAAAATGTCCTCGACCTCGCGCGTCGCCAGCGTGATCGGATGATACGAGCCGAACTGCTTTTCGGCGGCAAGCGTCGGGTTGTATTTTTTCGCCGAGCGGATCTGCGCCTTTAGCGCGGCTTCTTTCAGCGCCTCGGCGGCTTTGGCGATCGCCTCTTCGGCGTCGGCCTTGAAGCGGTTGATGGCTTGTCCGGCTTCCTTTTTGTCCGCCGCGTCGCGCAGATGCTGCATCAGGCCGGCGATATGTCCCTTTTTGCCGAGAAATTCGACGCGCAGCCCCTCCAGCGAGGTCTCGGACTCCGCGCCCTTCAGCGCTTCTTCGAGTTTTGCGCGCATCTCGGCGATCTTTTCTTCCATCATCATAAACTTTCAGCCTTTCTTTTGATGATTCTTTCTAAACAATATATTATTATATTCTATTTCTCCGGTTTTGTCAATTCCCTTTTTGCCGTTTTTGCAAAAGCGGAAGCACTTTTTCGGGAACGAGTCCGCAGATATCCTCTCCCGCGGCGAGCCGCCGCCTCACCTCGGTGGAACTGACCGCCCGAAGAGCTTCCGAGCAGGGAAGCAGGATCGTTTCGTAACCGCCGTGCGCCGAATTCCACGCCGCCTGCTCGCGCTCCCAGCGGAGATCCTCCTCGCCTCGGTAGCCTTTGAGGATATAATCGACGCCGTGATCCCTCATATAGTCGATCACAAGGCCGTCCGATTCGCTGACGAGGACGTTTTCGAGATCCTCCGCCGCCAGCGTCAGCATCCGCATCCGCTCGGAGAGAGAGAAGAGACAGTGCTTTTTCGGATTGACGAATACGACGGCGTAGACCTCCCGGTATTCCGCCGCCGCCCGGCGGATGAGATCGAGATGCCCGACGGTGACCGGATCGTAGCTGCCGGGGATCAGAACGCTCGCGTCCTTCATTCCGAAGCCTCCGACGGCTCCTCCGGCTTGCGGTAGAGCAGGATGGCGACGTAGGTCTTTTTGCCGTATCGGGTGGATTTGAGCGTCTCAAACTGCGGAAAAGCCGCGGGATCGAACGCCTCGGTGCCGCATTCGCAGACGACGATCGCGCCGTCCTCCAGGATCCCGCTCTCCAGAAGGCGCCCGACCGCCTCGCCGCAGCACTCCATCGCGTAGGGCGGATCGATCAGAACGAGGTCGTAGCGGTCGCGCCCGGAGGCTTTGCGGATGAAATTGCGGTAGTCGCTCACCGCGTAGCGGCAGCGGTCGAAATAGCCGGTGTTCTTCGCGTTTTCCTTGACGATCTCCATCGCCTCGCGCGAACTGTCCACAAAGGTCACGCTCTCGCTTCCGCGCGAGAGGGCTTCGAGACCGAGCTGGCCGCACCCGGCGAACAGGTCGAGTACCCGGCGGTGTTCGAGGTCGAATTGGAGCGAGGAGAAGATCGCCTCCTTGATGCGCTCGGAGGTCGGCCGGGTGGCTTCCCCCTCTAAGGTGCGCAGGCGCTTGCCTTTGGCTTCTCCGGTAATGATCTTCAGCATGGCGTTATCCTTTCTTCTTTTCCTTCTGATTCTTCCCGCCGGACTTTCCGGCGTTCTTTCGGTAGTATGCGCAGATCGCCTCCGCGTCCTTTGCCGAGATGCCGCGCACCGCGGAAAGCTCCTCCGCGCTCTTGGTGCGGATCTCGGAGAGCGACATCGTCGCAAGCAGGATCTTCGCCTTCTTCGGCCCGATGCCGGGGATCTTTTCGAGCGACGAATGCGTCATCGTGCGGATCTTGTTGTTCATCGTGCTCTTGACGGCGAATCGGTGGACTTCTTCCTGTATGGTGTAAACAAAAGTGTACACCATCTGCTCTTTTGCGATCGAGATCTCGCGTTCGCCGTCGGTGATCGCGCGGGTTTTGTGATAGTCGTCTTTCACCATTCCGAAGAGCGGGATCGAAAGGTCCATCCCCGCCATCACTTCCGCGACGGCGTGTACCTGCCCCGCGCCGCCGTCAAGCAGAATGAGGTCGGGTTCTTCGCCGAGCGACGCCGATCCGTCTCCGATATGGGCGAGCCTTCGGGAGAGGACTTCGCGCATCGCGCCGTAGTCGTCCGCGCCGCCGGTGGTCTTGACGAGGAAGGTGCGGTAGTCGCTCTTCTTCATCTTTCCGTCCTTGCAGACGACCATCGAGGCGGTGATCGATTCGTTGCCGAGGTTGGAAATATCGTAGGACTCGATCCTGCGCGGGATCTCGTGCAGGCCGAGCATTTCGGAGAGCTTGCGCAGAGCCTTGTTCTCGCGCTCGGATTCGAGGCGGAACTGCCGCGCCGCCTCCTCGGCGTTCTTGTGCGCCATCCGGCAGAGGGCGAGGCCGTCGCCGCGTTCGGGGATGCGGACGGTCACCTTCCTGCCGGCTTCCAGCGAGAGGTATTCCGAGAGCAGGTCGGCGTCCTCTTCCGCCGGCGCGAAATCGAGCAGCACTTCCTTCGGGTAATTGCGCCCGGTGTCGTAATGATCGACGATGAGCGGAAGCGCGTCCTCCGGCGAGGTCAGCTCGGAGGAGGAGAGGATGAATTCGCTTTTGTTCACCAGCGCGCCGCCGCGCACCGTCAGCATCGCCAGCACCCCCTCGGTCTCGGAGGTGTAGAGCGAGAAGACGTCCCGGCTGACCTTTCCGTCGGCGACCACCTTCTGCTTTTCCGAAAGCTTGTTCAGCGCGGCGATCGAATCGCGCAGGGCTGCCGCGCGCTCAAATTCGAGATCCTCGGCGGCGGCGTTCATCTTTTCCGTCAGTTCGGCGATCGCCTCGGCGGTCCCGCCGTCCAGCACACGCTCGGCAGAGCGCACCCGTGCGGCGTATTCCTCCGGCGAAACGCCTCCGGCGCAGGGCGCGATACAGCGGCCCATGTCGCGGTAAAGGCAGGGGCGGTCACGCCCGATATCGCGCGGAAAGACGCGCTTGCAGGTCGGCAGGGAGAAGATCTTGCGCACCGTGTCGAGCGCGCCGTAGGCAGGGCCGGTCCCCGAATACGGACCGTAATACTTGCCCTTGTCGCTCTTTCGCTCGCGCGTGACGATCAGGCGCGGATACTCCTCCGCCGTCACCTTGATATAGGGGTAGGACTTGGCGTCCTTCAGCTTGATGTTGTACTTCGGCGAGTGCTTCTTGATCAGGACGTTTTCGAGCGCCAGCGCCTCGATCTCGGTCTTGCAGAGGATATAGTCGAAGTCGCGCACGAGGCTGACCATCCGCGCCGTCTTGACCGTGTGCTGATTCCCGGTGAAATAACTCGTCACGCGGTGCTTCAGCGCCTTCGATTTGCCGACGTAGATGATCCTGCCGTCGGCGTCCTTCATGATATAAACGCCGGGGCAGACCGGCAGGGAATTCGCCTTGTCGCGCAGGTGTTCGAGAACCGTCATATCCTTCTCCTTTCCGGGATTCTATTCTTGTCGCGAAGCGACAGTTCGAGCGAGCGAAAGTGAGCATATCGAGCGCGAAGCGCATATCGAAAATCCGCTTTGGCGGATTTATCTCGAGGCGAAGCCAAAATGGATCGATATATGCGCCGGTGGCGCATTCGATATATCGTAAAAGCGATTCGATATATTGACCTACGGTCAATTCGATATATGCGCCGAGCGGCGATCCTCGCCGGGCGCATTCGATATGTTTGCTGCGCAAACGTTTGCTGCGCAGACGTTTGCTGCGCAAACGTAACGAGAAAACAAGCTTGCCCGGTTTCACGCCGCTTCGCGCCGCACGCGCCGTTTTTTATAGGTTTGTGCCCGGTTTTACGCCGCTTCGCGCCGCACGCGCCGGTTTTTATAGGTTTGTGCGCGGTTTTACGCTTTTTGCCGGGTTTGCCCTTGGGGCCGGTCTTTTATCTTCCGTTTTGCATGATTATTTTTGCGCTTGGTCGCTTCGGGGCTACACACGCCCGGCAAGTTTGCCCGGTTTCACGCCGCTTCGCGCCGCACGCGCCGATTTTTTATAGGTTTGTGCGCGGTTTTTCGCTTTTGTCGGGTTTGCTCTTGGAGCCGGTCTTTTATCTTCCGTTTTGCATGATTATT
>CADBPA010000092.1 GCA_902796505.1 uncultured Ruminococcus sp. | reverse complement strand
GTTCCGTCAGGGGAGAAGCGTCGTTTGCTTCTGTGCAAAAATCATACAAAGAAGTATTCCGGCTTTTCGGGAAACCGGAGAAGAAAAACCTTCTTTCGTTCTCATTTTAACACACATTTTGTATTTGTAAGTACAATGTCCTTCCAAAAAAGAAAAGAAAAAAGCCCGGAGTTTCGGGCAAAGCGCACAAAAATCCGGGGGTTATCGATGGGTAAAAACAAAACAGGCTTAAATTGCAGGAATTTGGAAAAGCGCCGAACGGACGCCCAGACGCCGTCGCCCTCACCAAAATGATGCGCGGCGCGTATCGCAGATAACCGAAAATTTCATCTTGAAAAAGAACCTCTCCGCGGAGAGGTTCTTTTTGCGGTCAGGCGGCGCACAACGGATCATTCAGAGGTTCTTTTTGCGGTCAGGCGGCGCACAACCAATCATTTTTTGATATATTTTGCGTTGCGCGTCGTTCCGATTTTGGTGATCATACCGCGCTTTTGCATCCGGGAAAGCACGTCTTCGATCGTTGTGACCGAAATATCCGGCAAAAGGTCGCACAGCTCTTTTTTGCTGATCGGAAGAAAGGCGTTCAGAACCGCTTTTTCCACGCGCTCTTTTTTGGCAACTTTCGTGATTCCGATCGTCAGAAAGCGTTTATCCAGTTCTTTATAACACAGATAGAGCGTATACAGAAAATTCTCTATGAACGGAATATAATCGTTGCGATTTTCGTGCCAGCCTTCCGACGATCGGCGGAGTGCTTCGTAGTAGCTTCCCTTCATCCCGTTGATCTGCTCTTCAAACGAAATATACCGGGAAATATCGAAGCCGTTCCGGTATAGCAGAAGAAGAGAAAGCAGTCTGCTGATCCTCCCGTTCCCGTCGCGGAAGGGATGGATACAGAGAAAATCCAGAATGACGCAGGGGATCAGGAGAAGCTGATCGATCCCGCCGTCGTCTCTCGCGTCCGTATAGGCGAGAAACAGCTGTTTCATGGCTTCGTCCGTTTCGCTCGCCGGAACCGGCACCCAGCGCACGCCGCTCGTTCCATCCGCATAGGTCACACGGATCAGATTATCCTCGGTTTTATACCGCCCGGCGTCCGGAAGTTCCGTCCGGCTGAGCAGGATCCTGTGAAGATTCAAAACCGTCTGCTCACGAAACGGCATCTCTTCGTAGCGTTCGTGGATCAGATCCAAAGCGTCCCGGTAACCGGCGATCTCCCTCTCGTTATGATTCATCGGCGCGGAGGATCGACGGACGATTTCTTCGATTCTTTGATCCGTCGTGACGATCCCCTCGATGGCGTTACTGCTTTTGACCGATTGCACGACGGCGAGCTTCTGAAGCGCCGTAAAAATACCCGGATAGCTCTTCTTTTTCTCATCCTCCATTTCCCGGAGCGTATAGATCGCGTTGGTAAAACTCAAAAAACTGACCGGAACGCGAAGATCGCGAAGAAAAGAATAATCGAATCGCTTCATTCGATTTGCCTCCCACGTTCATTGATTTGCCTATATTATACCGCAAAACAGGCAAATTGTCAAGTTCTTCGGCAAATGATTTGCATATTTTTATCGTAATGATATGCAAAAAGAAGAGAGATCGGATCGATAAAAAAGCCGGAGCCGCGAGGCTCCGGGAGAAATCGGGAATCGTAACGGAAGGCGGTCGGGACGAGCGGTTTTCCGGGCGAGGTGCGAAGCGGAAAGCGCAGGGACAAGTCCCGCCGGGGCGAAGGTTCCCCGGGCTTACTGCCCTTCGGTATCGCGGGTGGGGAGGCTTGCGCTCTGCGTCCAATTCTTGAAGGCGGCGGTATAGGTCGTGCGGTACTCTTCCTCGCAGATGCCGACGAACGCCCAGACGCCGTCGCCGTCGGTTTCGCGCAGGGCGACAAAGCAGTAGAAGTACTTCTCGCCGTCCTCCGAGTCGCCGTAATCGAAATACGCCATACGGTAATGGGCGATCTCGCTCGGTTTGAGGCGTTCCGCGCCCTCGTTCTGATCGGCGTAGGCGTCGGTCAGGCCGAAGCTCTGCTGGACGAGCGCCGCGAGGTCGGAGGCGGAGATATCCGGCTCGACGCCGAGGATGTTTTCAAGGTGGCTTGCTGTCAGGTGATAGAGACGGAACTGCAATCCTTCGGGATCGTAGCAGAGAAAATCGAGCGGCGGCGCGGCGAGAAAGCCGACGTCCTCGTCGAGCGAGGCGTCATATTCTTCGAGAAAGGCGGGGACGGTGTAGGAAATTCCGCCTACCTCGCGCGTGACGCTGCCCTCCGCCTTCGGGGGGATCCGCTCTTCTTCCTCCTTTTTGCAGCCGGCGAGAGTCAGCGGCAGGCAGGCGAGGATCAGAAGCGCGGCAAGGAATTTTTTCATTCGGTTTTCTCCTTTGGGGTTTTATCGATGATTTTCGGCAGTCGGAAGGATCAGATCCGAGACGTAGGCGATCTCCGTCGGCCATTCGTTGTACGCGCTGTCCACCGAAACGCCTTCGGGCAGATGGACGGTGAAGCCGTCCGACACGGCAAAGAAACCGGGGTTGACGACGTAAAGCTTCTCTTCGGGCAGATACAGATCGAGCCGCGCGAGATGCCCCGCGCCGCGGAAGGCGCCGACGGCGCCGTCGCTCTCGATACGGAAGGCGGTCAGAAAGCTCTCGGCAGGGACGACGATCGACTCGACCGCCGATCCCGCAAAGGCGTTTGCCGCCGTCGCGGCGACCTTGTACCCCTCTGCCGCGACCGGGATCGTCAAGGTCGTCTGCTGTCTGCCCTCGGCGGTCAGTCCGGTGATGACGCGCGCCGGGATCGCCGCCGAGACCGGGGCGAAGGTGAAATATTTTTCGTTTTCATCAACGACGTCGGAGCGGTATTCCACGCCGGGTTCTTCCGGCTCTTCGATCTCGACGGCGGTCGGGTTGCCCTCCGCAAGGAAGAGGTCCTCGATCAGCCGTTTGGTGCGGACCTTGACGCCGGCGTCGTTGAGGTGGAAGTTGGTGTCGTAGAAGTAGCCTGCCGGAAGGATATAGCGGGAGGCCTCGCTGATCAGCTCGCAGGCGAGGTGATCCTTCAGATACTTCTCGAAGGCGAGGATACTCTCCTCGGTCGTTCCCTCCTTGAGGGCAAGCTCATCGATCGGGCAGAAGGAGAAATAGACCTCGGCGCCGCGGCGTTTGCAGAACTTGATATAATCGTTGAGATAGTCGAGGAAGGCGGGATCGACGATCTGCTCCGAGAGGTCCACGACCGTATTGACGTCGTAGCCCGCGAGCATCGTGCTGTGCGGACGGGGATAGATCACGTCGCCGTACTCGTTGAAGTTTTTCGCGTTATACACGCCTGCCGGATCGGCGGCGCCGTCGCGGAAGGACTCGTACTTATCGCCGGCGAATTTCCACATACCGCCGAGGAGCGAGAGCCAGTTGTCGGCGCCCACGCTGCGGACCATGGAGAAATCGTCGTCGAGCGCTTTGAGGGTATTCTCCGAGCTGAAATAGAGCGAAAGCGTCTGCGCGTCCATCTCCGGAGCGAGGATGACGGTATCGCCCTTTTGGATGCCGGACTTCGAGAGATCGAGCATCAGCTTGGTGCCGAGGGCGGCGTAGAGGCCGAAATTGACGACCTTGCGCCCGGTGATCTCCTCCATCGTTTCGCTGTCGAGGCCGAAGGCGACCGACGAGCCGCCGACCACGACGATCTTTCCTGCGCCGAGAGAATTCAGCCGGTCATATTTTTCGTTCAGCTCGCCGACGAAGGTGTTCGTATACTGCTTCGGCAGAGCGATCGCAACGGCGCCCACCGAGACGAACGGCGCGAGGATCGCCAGGACGGCGAGAACGATCCATAGAACTTTTTTGAATTTCATTTTCGATCATATTCCCTTTCTGTCGGGATTTTGTAAAGAATTGTTGGCATATCAGAACTGGAAGTAGATGAAGGTACTCGTCATATCCTTCGAGAGCAGGATCGCCCAGGCGAAGAGGATCATCCAGATATAGAGGACGAACGCGCCGTTTTTCGTCAGCACCGCCGAGCCGTCCGGAGAATCGTCGTAGGTCAGGAGGCGGTCGATCATGATCAGCGTCAGGATCGAGAGGACCGTCATGCACAGAGAAACGGGAGACATGCCGACCGAATCCATGACGTACCCCAAAAACTGCCCGATGATCTGGAACGGAACGGAAATTATGGTTTTGAGCGCCGCAAGGAAGGAATTTGCCGCCGTCTTCGGAGTCACAAAGAACGAAAGATTCCAGCCGGTAAAGAGCTTTCCGACGAGCACGCCCGCTTCCCCGACGGTGTTGGCGCGGAAGAAGAGCCAGGCGAAATCGGCGAGAATAAAGGTGATCACCCGGCGCACCCAGATCACGACTGGGTGCTTTGTGCTGAGACCGATCTTTTCGAGCAGGGCGTTGCGCGGCTTGATGGTCAGCTGGCCGATCACCTGATAGAGACCGTGGATCGCGCCCCAGATGACGTAGGTCCAGTTCGCGCCGTGCCAGAGACCGGAGACGAGAAAGACGATCATCAGGTTCATCAGATGCCGCCACTTCTTGCAGCGCGAGCCGCCGAGCGGAAAATAGAGATAATCGCGGAACCAGGTCGAAAGCGAGATATGCCAGCGATTCCAGAACTCCTTGATGGAGGTCGCCATATAAGGATGGTTGAAGTTCTGCATCAGGCGGATGCCCATGATGCGCGCGCAGCCGATGGCGATGTCGGTGTAGCCCGAAAAATCGCAGTAGATCTGGACGGCGAAGAGCGCGGTCGCGATCACGACGCCGAGTCCGCTCGCCTCATCCGCGTGGTTATAGACCGAATCGACGTAGACCGAGATGAGGTCGGCGACGACGACCTTCTTGAAGAAGCCGACGATCATGTGCTTTGCGCCCTTGATCGCGTTGTCGTTGTTCCATGGGTGCGGCTCGCGCAGCTGGGGGATCAGGTTCTCCGGGCGCTCGATCGGGCCGGCGACGAGCTGGGGGAAGAAGGAAACGAAGAGCGCGTAGAAGAAGAAATTCTTCTCGGTCCTGATGCTTCCGCGATAGACGTCGATGACGTAGGAGAGCGTCTGGAAGGTATAGAAGGAGATGCCGACCGGAAGGATCAGGTCGAGGACGATCGGTTCCGGTTCGCCGCCGAAGAGGCGGATGAGCCCGACCGCGCTGTCGGCGAGGAAGTTGAAATACTTATAGAAGAAGAGCACGCCGAGGCAGACGATCAGCGTGACCGTCAGCCAGAGTTTGCGCACCTTCGGGTCTTCGCTCTTCTCGATGATCCGGGAGGCGATCCAGGAGACGAGCGTCGTTCCCACGATGAGAAAGACCAGCTCGGCCTGGTAGCACATATAGAAATAGTAGCTCGCCACGAGGAGCATCGGCCACTTGAGCTTCTTCGGAAGAAGGAAGTACAGAAGGGCGACGACCGGGTAGAAGATCAGAAATTCCCAGGAATTGAAGGTCATGCCGCGCTCTCCTTTCCGCGCCCGCTCTTTTCCGCTTTGCGCTTTTCATAAAGATAGCGCGCCGTGAACATCACGGT
>CADBPA010000091.1 GCA_902796505.1 uncultured Ruminococcus sp. | reverse complement strand
GGAGCATGATACCATCCGTAGGGGCGGTGCTTTAGCCCCGCCCGAAGAAGTGAGAAAACAAAAAAACAATCGGCTTTGCAGTACAGTAGTATAAAATCGGACTGAATTTTTCGCCCAACCTTTTCGGGCGGCGCTTCAGCCCCTACGGTCGGGAGGCCTGCTCCCGACAGATCAGGCAAAAGCGCGGAGCACGCGTTTCCAGGCGGCGCGCGCCGAGGAATTGTCCTCCAGCGCGCAGAAGACCACCGTATTGCCGGAGCGGAGAAAAAAGGCGTCGTCGGCAAAGGAGGTATCCACCCCGAAGGCAAGCGAACGGATCAGCGAGAGGCGGTTTTCGCAGAGTTCGAGAACGCTCTTCGCGTCGTACGCCGTGGCGCAGACGAACACCGCGCACTCGCCCGCCCCCGAAAGTTTCGAGAGCAGAAGAACGGCGTAGTCGACGATCCCGTCCGGCGATCTGCCGTAGATCTTTCCGAAAAAGTCCTCGGGGCAAAAGCCCGGCTCCCCCTCCGGGATATCCGGCGAAAAGAGGACGCCGGAGGCGTTATAAAGCGATAAAAACTCGTCCATCATCCGGTGCGCCGACGGCGGATTTTTCCCGGAGCAGGAGCAAAAACAGAGCGATATTGCAAAGAAAAGTAGGCAAATTGCGGCGTATTTACGCATAAAGATCCCCCTCGCAAGCGGCTTTTCATACCATCTTATGAGGGGGAGATCGGATTTATTCTTCGCTTCGGAAAATCAGCGCGGAAGAAGGCTTTCGTCGCCGGGATACGCAAGAAGTCCCTCTGCGAGCCGGGCAAGTCCCATTTCGAGCGTTTTTCTCGGGCAGGCGGTATTGAGGCGCAGAAAGCTCCGCCCCGCCTCGCCGTACTGCGCGCCGTCCGAGAGGAAAACGCCGTGTTTTTCGGTCAGGTATCCGGCAAGCTTCCGGCTGTCCCCGGTCAGCGCCGAGCAGTCGAGCCAGAGCAGATAGGTCGCCTCCGAGGGGACGACGGTCAGCGTGGGGCAGCGGTCTTTGAGATAGGAGCGGACGAACGCCTTGTTTTCGGCGAGATACCCGCGCAGCTCGTCCAGCCACTCGCCTCCCTGCCCGAAGGCGGCGATCGCGGCGGAGACGGCAAAGGCGTTCGGCTCGGCGACCTCGTCGGTGTTCAGCGCGCGCCACATCTTATGCCGCAGGAATCGGTCCTTGACGGCGACGGCGGCGGTCTGGATGCCGGCGAGATTGAAGCACTTGGTCGGGGCGATACAGGTCACGCCGATCTGCCGGCAGGTCTCGGACGCCGCGAAAAAGGGGACGTATTCCCGTCCGGGATCGCAGAGGTCGCAGTGGATCTCGTCCGAAAGGACGGTCACGCCGTGGCGCGCCGCGAGTTCGCCGATCCGGGCGAGCGTTTCTTTGTCCCAGATTTTGCCGATCGGGTTGTGGGGGTTGCAGAGGATCATCAGCGAGGTCTGCGGATCGGCAAGCTTGCGCTCAAGGTCCTCCCAATCGATCGCGTATTCGCCGTCTTCGTAGATCAGAGGCGATTCGAGGACGCGGCGGCCGTTGTTGAGGATGGAATTATAAAAAATGTTGTAAACCGGCGTCTGGATCAGGATATTTTCGGCAGGCGTGGTCAGCTTGCGGACGGCGGAGGAGATCGCCGGGACAACGCCGGTGCAGAAGATCAGCTCCTCGCGCGCATAGTCGATATGATGGCGGTCGCGCCACCAGCCGATATAGGCGTCCGCCCATGCGTCCGGCAGGATCGAGTAGCCGAAAATTCCGTGCGCCGCGCGCTCGGAGATCGCCTCGCGGACAGACGGCGCCGTGGGAAAATCCATATCCGCCACCCAGAGCGGAATCACCCCTTCGGGTGCTTCGTCCCACTTGAGCGAGCCGGTTCCCCGGCGGTCGATCACCTGATCAAAATCGTATTTTTTCATTCGGAAATCCTCCGGTTTATCGGGATGTTTTTTCGGTTCTGCGAAAGAAAAATATCAGTTTTTGCAAATAATTGTTGTCTTTTTCGGATCGATTCGGTTCGGCTCGAGGATCAGCTGGTCGATATGGTCGGCGGTAATTCTGCCGGAGGTCGGGTTCATCACGCTGTCGATCTTGCCCTCGATCTCGGCGTCCACCGAGGAGTACTCGAACGCTAAGGTGGTGTTGATCAGGCGGCAGTTTTTCATCACGAGATGCTCGATATAGCACATTCCCTGCAGGCTTTCCACCGTGCAGTTGATCAGCGTGAGATTCTTCGCGTTCCAGCCGAGATATTCGCCGGAGATGAAGGAGTCCTCCACCGTCACGTTCTCGGAATTCCAGAAGGCGTCCTTGGTCAGAAGGCGCGAATGGCGGATATGGACGTTCTTGGTACCGTCGAAGGAATAATTGCCGTAGAGCGTCAGCCGATCGACGTCGATATTTTCGCTGTTCATCAGGAGATAATCGCCCTTGGCGAGGACGTTTTTCATCTCGATATCCCGGCAGCTCCAGAGCGTTTCGGCGGCGTCCGAGAAACTGACGTCGGTCAGCTTCACGCCTCTGCAGCGGCGGAAATTCTTCGGCGCTTCGATCTGCACGTCCGAAAGCGAGATATTCTCGGTGTACCAGATGCCGGCGCGCGCCATCGTGTAGAGCGCGCTGTGCGCAAGCTCGACGTTCTTGCAGTACCAGAGCGGGTATTTCCAGCGGAAAAGACACTGCTCCAGCGAAAGATCGCTGCTCTCTTTGAGAGGCGACTCGCCGTCCTCGAACACGCATCTCTCGGCTCTCAGACCGTGCGAGGCGAAAAGCGCCCTCTCGCCGGTCAGCACCGCGTCTTTGACGATTTGTTTTTCCATTTATGTTTCCTCTTTTCTTTGATGCACGGAAATTTCATCCGGCAGAGCGCATCTGCCGCCATAGTATTATAACACATCTTTTCGCGCTTGTCCAGCCCTTTTTTCGATTTTTTTCAATTTAATTTTTCGCAATCGATTCGGGGCCTTTCCGCCCCGGAGCGGAGGCTTTCGCGCCGTTTTCCGACAAAAAACTACCTTAAAATTATTAAAAGTAAAGAAAAAGATTGACAAGAGGCAAAATCCGTGGTATAATAAAATTCGCATCATCATGGAAAACTATCCGAAAGACGAAACGCCGATGGGCGGAAAGGAGATTTCATGCGCCTTTTTCACAAAAGCAAACGCAGGGGCGAAACGCTGACCGAGCTGGTCATCACCATGGCGATCCTCTCGATCCTGACGGCGATGGTGATCTCGTTCTCCTCTGCCGTGGGCAAGCAGGTCAACTATACCGACGATCTCAATACCGCCGGCGCCGAACTTCCGACGGCGAAAAATATGTTCCGCGCGTGGATCGCGTATTTCGATTCTCCGAACTACACGATCGGCACTGCGAAAGACACCCTGACCGCGAAGACCTCCGGCGAGAATCCGAAGGTCTACACGCTCTCCTTCTCCAACGGAACGCTGGTCGCGGAATATCCGGACGGCAGCAAGCGAAGTCTCGCCTCCGAGACGATCACCCGCTTTACGGCAGAGTCGGTCAAGTCGGTCAATAACAAGGAATCCGGCGTTTATCGGATCGAGATCTCCTACCAATTCCCGAAGAGCGGGCAGGCCGCCGAGCCGTTCGTCTTTCTCGTGGCAACAAGGACGGAGGTTCAGCAGGGATGAGACAAAATCAAGCGAAAAACCGCCCTGCCGGGGCGAAGCGCGGCATTTCGATCGTGGAATGCGTGATCGCGCTCTCGGTCATCGTGATGATCGCGATGGCGGCCGTC
>CADBPA010000090.1 GCA_902796505.1 uncultured Ruminococcus sp. | reverse complement strand
GACGAGCTGCTCGTCGGTCAGCTGGCGGTGGGTGGTGCTTGCCGGGTGAAGGACCGAGGTGCGGCTGTCCGCCACGTGAACGACGATATTCGCAAGGCGCAGGCTGTCCATGAATTTCACCGCCGCCGCTCTGCCGCCCTTCACGCCGAAGGAGATGACGCCGGAGGCGCCGTCCGGAACGTATTTTTTCGCCAGATCGTATTGGCTGTCGCCCGGCAGGAGCGGATAATGCACGAAGGTGACGTAGGGGCTTTGGCTCAGATACTTTGCGACCGCAAGCGCGTTTTCGCAATGCTTTTTCATCCGCAGCGGCAGCGTTTCGAGTCCGAGATTCAAAAGATACGCGCAGATCGGCTGCATCGCCACGCCGAAATCGCGCACGAGCTGAACGCGCAGCTTGGTGAAATAGGCGTTCTCCACGCCGAATTGCTTCGTATAGACCACGCCGTGGTAGGAGGGATCCGGCTCGGTCAGTTCGGGATATTTTCCGCCCGCCGTCCAGTCGAATTTTCCGCCGTCCACGACTACGCCGCCGACGACCTGCGCGTGTCCGTCCATATACTTCGTCGTCGAATGCACGACGATATCCGCGCCGAGCTCGAACGGACGGCAGAGGACCGGGGTAGCGAAGGTGTTGTCCACCACCAGCGGCACGCCGTGCGTATGCGCGATGCGGCTGTAGCGTTCAAAATCCAGAACGGTGAGGGCGGGGTTGGCGATGGTCTCGCCGAAGAGCAGACGGGTGTTTTCGTCAAAGAGCGCGTCGATCTCGCCGTCGGTCATACCGGGGGTGATGAAGCGGACTTCGATCCCGATCTTCTTCAGCGTGACCGCGAAGAGGTTGACCGTTCCGCCGTAGATCTCCGAGGCGCTGACGATATTCTGCCCGGCGGAGGTGATATTCAGGATGGCGAGCAGGTTTGCCGCCTGACCGGAGGAGAGCAGGACCGCGCCGCTTCCGCCTTCGAGATCGGCGATCTTCTTTTCGACGCACTCGACCGTCGGGTTGGAGATGCGGCTGTACATATGTCCGGGGACTTTCAGATCGAAGAGATCGCCGAGCAGATCGGCGCTGTCGTATTTGTAGGTGGTACTCTGATAGATCGGCAGCACGCGCGGCTCGCCGTTGCCCGGCTGATAGCCGGATTGGATGCACTTGGTCTCGATATCGTATGCGCTCATAGGATCTCCTCGCTTGGGTTTTGATAAAAGGTATCCTTATTATAGCACGCCGGGGCGGAGAAATCAATAGCAAAAGCGCATAAATATTTCGCTTGCCGGATCGGAAAAAAGAATCGGAATGCCGATTTTCGGGCGGATATATCCACCCCGGAGAACCGGGGTTCCGCTTCCACAAACGAAATTCCGGCGCCCTGCGCTACCCGATGGAGTGCGACCGTCTGTCCCACCGGAAAATGCACCGGATCTCGCTGCCGGGAAGCAGGATATACTCGGAGGGGCGTCCGAAACCGGAGACGTCCTCCTTCCTCTTTTTTTCGACGCGGTTGAAGTTGCGCACCGAACCGAACCCGCTTTCGCTCGCCGCTTCGGTACGGGAGCGGCCCTCGGCAAGGAGTTGCTCCGCATGGTCCGCGCGGCATTGATTGACGAGATCGCGGAAATTCATTTTCATGGTTCTCGAAAACAGACGGGACAGATACGGATAGCTGTAGCCGATCGCACGCGCCGCCTGTTTCAGGGTGATCGGTTTTTGATATCCGTTTTCCACGTAGGCGATGAGCTTGGTGATCGCTTCGTCGTGTCCTCTCTTTTCGGAAAATTTGATGCTTTGCATCGATTCGCCGCAGACGATCGAAAGCGCGGCGGAAAAAAGATAGTCGTTTTCCGGCACGGACAGCAGGGTATGGGTGAGAAACTCCCACTCGAACGGGCGGACGGAGAATTTCGCGTTTTCCGGAACCCGATTTTGCGCGGTCTGCACGAAGCCGGGGATCAGGCTGCCGGAAAAGACCAGAATGTACAGCCCGGATCGCTCGCCGGACACCGTAAACGAATGCGATTGATAGGGAAAGACAATGACAAAATCCCCCGCCGTCAGCGAATACTCTTGGTTTTCCACGGTCACCCGGCTTTCGCCCTCAACGGCGATGAGGAGTTCAAAACTCCGATGAAAATGAGAAAGCCAGGTGACGTTCCGGTACAGATAGGCGTCGGCGATCTTTCCGCCGAACGTATTGTTCGTTTGATGGATCATATCGCACCTCATGCGGCCGCGCG
>CADBPA010000089.1 GCA_902796505.1 uncultured Ruminococcus sp. | reverse complement strand
CGCTGCGACCGCAGGGAGCAACATCACTTTTGCTGCTTGCAGCAAATACATCACTTGCACCGTAGGTACAGACATCACTTTATGAACAATAGCAAGCAGGGAGACGATACAATGTCTGAATCAAAGTTGCGGGATCTATCCATCGATTTTTCCGTCCAAATCATAAATCTTGTAAAAGAGCTCAGGGCAAAACACGAATCCGTTATCTCCCAACAAATCGGACGGGCCGGAACTTCTATCGGCGCAAATATATACGAAGCAAATTATGCGCAAGGTAAAAAAGATTTTATTTCAAAACTCGAAATTGCGCTCAAGGAAGCGAGCGAAACCGGCTATTGGCTCGAACTTCTGCATCGGACCGGATATTTAGATGATCCGACTTTTCGTTCTTTAAACGAGCAATGTACAGCGATCCGTGTCATGCTGATATCGTCCTGCAGAACAGTTAAACGGAACATGGAATCAAATTGATAAATCTGTGTTCAGCGGTGAAATCTCAATTGATGAAGAGGATTGGGATGCAGGGGTAACGGATTATCTTTCTGCCCCCCACAAAGGACAATAAGAATCGCTGTAAATTGCCTCTTCTTTTATCCGAAGCGAACGATGCAGAGCATAGTTTGCGCCGCAGAATAAGAAGATATATTGCTTTAAAAGCAAACGATTCTTGTCAAATCTTGCGATTTTACGCAAAAACCGCCTTTCCCGGAGAGAGAAGGGCGGTTTTGATTTTTACGATCATCTTCGCTTTTATGCGGCTTTTTCATCCGCAAAGCTGACGCTCTTTGCCCATGAGAAGATCTTCTCCCGGAAGGCGTCGGCGTCGTCTTTTTCGGTGGCGAACTGGATGAGCCAGAAGGCGTCGGTCGACTGATAGAAGAAAACCGTGTAGGAATAGGTCTCTCCGTCCGCAGGACTTCTTCGCTCATAGGCGGCGTAGGTCAAGCCGTCCTCGCTGCGGATCGCGCTTTTGTCGATCCGATTGTTCTCTGCGACGTGCTCGGCGTAACTGCTCAGCGAAAAGCGCGCGAGCGGGGGCACCTCGGAGTAGCTTTCCTTGGTCGCCATGACGGTGACCTTCTTTGAGAGATAAACGGCGGTGAAGCCTTCCTCCTCCTGAGGGCGGAATTCCCCGGTCAGCCGGATGGTCATCCCGTCGGCGGAAAATTCCTTCGGCCTCTCTTTTTGTGCGCGCAGAATGAGCGAGGAGGCAACATAGCCTCCGACCGCGCCGAGCAGGATCGCGCAGATCAGGATCAGAGCGCCGAGCCGCGTCGACTTTTTGCGATAGTTTTTCACCGCTTCGCCGGTATTTCCGTCGATGCGGAAGGCGTTCCCCGCCGCCGGATCGAATTTGTTTTCTCCCGAAAGCGTGATATCCTCGCTTCCCGCCGGGAGGAAGAAGATCTCGCCGGAAAAACTCTTCCCGGTCGACGCGGTGATGAGGAGCGCCGCGGCTTCCTCGCCGATCTCAAAACTTTTTTCCTCGCCGTTTTTCAGTTCTCCGATCTTTTTGCAGAGTCTGCCGTTTACGCGGACGTCGCCGTCCGCCGATTCGAGCCAGACGAACATCGTCGCAAGGCAGGCGACAAAGCGTTTGCGCCTTTTTACCGTCAGTTTTCTCACGTTGTTTCTTCCTTCCTTTTTTCTTTATTCTATCATATTTTCCGCCGGAATGCAAGCCCTTTCGCGCGCTTTTTCCGTTTTTACGCGATTTTTTCCCAAATTTTGCGCGATTTTTCGCATTTTTTACTTGCACTTTCTGCCGGAAGATGCTATAATGGTGCTATCAAACAGAACACGGAGAATATTTTATGCAGACCTCTATCCGCCGCCTTTTGGCGCTGATTCTGATCCTTGCCTGCGCCGTCGGCATTTCGGCGTGCGCTCTTCCTGATCCGGGTGAGGCGAACGGTGCGCCGACCTCCGACGCGCAGAAGGATTATCCCCTGACGATCACCGGCGAGACCTCCCGCGTCACCACCCGGTTTGCCGACCGCTACCCGGCGGGCGAAAAACTCACCCTCCGCTCCTATCTTCCGCCGGACGGTCACCTGCGCGCCGAACTGAACGGCGAGGAGCTTTCCGCCGCACAGGAGCAGAGCAGTATCGCCTTCTCCTTCACGATGCCGGCGGCCGCCGCCGAGATCCGTCTCTTCCTTTCGGACGAGCCGGGGCCGCGCCTCCCGGACGGCGATCCGGGAAATACCGGCGAGAACGGCGGAACGCAAACGACGGACGGCCCCGTCGCCCTGACCTTCGTCTCGATCAACGACCTGCACGGCTCGATCGAGCAGGACGAGAGCGGCAGAAACGGAATTTCCAATACCAAGATCGCTATTGACCGCCTCTCGGCGTTTTACGGCGACCGCGACGCGGCGACCGACGTGCGCGACGATCTCGTCCTTTTCGCCAACGGCGATATGTTCCAAGGGCAGGCGGTCTCGAATATGTCGCGCGGCAGAGCCGTTCTCGAAGCGATGAACGCGATGGGCTTTGACGGCATGACGCTCGGCAACCACGAATTCGACTGGGGGCTTCCGACCATTCTCCCCTATTGGGACGGCGACGCCGGAAACGGCGAGGCGAATTTTCCGCTGGTCTCCGCCAACGTGCGGCAGATCTCGACCGGGAAAATGATCTACGATCTCTCGGAGCGCGACCGCATCGTCTCCTGCGCCATGACCGAAAAGATGGGGGTGAAGATCGGTATGATCGGTCTGATCGGCCCCTGCGAAAATTCCATCCTCGCGGCGATGGTCGCCGATTACCGCTTCGAGGAGGTGGTAGCCGCGGTCGGGACTGCCGCCCAAAGCCTCAAAGACGACGGCGCGCAGCTCGTGATGGTCAGCGTGCATTACGGCAATACCGCCGATCCCGAAGATCTGGAAATGAACCGCGGGATCGCCTCGCTGAAGGACGAGCGCGGCGACTACCTTGTGGACGTCCTCTTCAACGGCCATTCCCACGTCCGTCAGGCGGGCGCGATCTCCCGCTCCGGCGGCGCGCCGCTTCCGATCGTTCAGGCGGGCTCGAACAACCAATACGTCGGTTATATCCGCCTGACCTATGACGCGACGACCGACGCCGTCTCGCTCGGCGATTACGGCCAGAGTCCGGTGCGAAGCGTCGGGACGGAATACGACCGGGACGTCGAGCTCGTCGTTTCCGAATACGTCCGCACGCAGATTGCACATCTGCCGACGCTTGCGACCTCGAAGGTCACGGTTTCGAGCAAATACGACTACGCCGACTATGCGGCGGACCTGATGCTGAAAGCCTTCGGCGCCGACTATTCCTGCGGCAACTACGGCGGCCTGCGCGGCACCGGCGGCATCGTCTCCGGCGGAAAGATCACCGAGGCGAATCTCTACGAGGTCATCCCCTTCGACAATACCGTCTGTCTCGTCACCCTGCCGGGGAAGGTCCTCGCCCGCATCGCGGAAGAAAACTCTGAAAACTGGTACTTCGGCGAAGCCGACGGCAGCCCCGCGCTCTCCTCGCTCAAAAACAGCGAAAAGCTCTACACGCTCGCCGTCATCGACTACGTGTATACCGGGACCTATTTCAGCCCCTACCGCTCCTTGGTCACGTCCGAACGGGCGACCGGCCATATCCTGCGCGAGATTCTGATCGCCGACGTGAAGGCGCACGGCGACCGCGGGTTGCTCTGGTCTTTCGCGGATGGCGCGATCTTGGATGAGGTAGAATACTAAAAGATTTTTTCG
>CADBPA010000088.1 GCA_902796505.1 uncultured Ruminococcus sp. | reverse complement strand
CGTGAAAAAATCAATCGTTTGTAAAGAAAAAACGGGAAATATTCCCCGTTTTTCTTCCGAATCGCTCCGATTTTCTCACTCGGCGCGCTTCCCCTGCCGAAAGGACTTCGCATCGGCGGGCAAAACAAGATCGAAGCGGACCTTTCCGCGCAGAATATCGGCTTCGGCGACGCGGATGACGATCCCGTCGCCGACGTGCAGCTGCAGGCGGTAGGCGCGGAGGGTGGAGGTCGCCTCGTCATAGACCGGCGCGCCCGGCAGAGACGAGAGCGGGATCAGCCCCTCGCAGCCGTTTTCGAGTTCGCAGAAGGCGCCGAACGGCGTGACCGACGAGACGACCGCCGGGTATTCCTTCCCGATCCGTTCGGAGAGATAGAGGGCTTTATAGAGCGCGTCGATGCGGCGCTCGGCGGTGACCGCCCTCTGCTCTCCTTCGGTGGCGGCGGCGGCCGCGCGGCGGACGAACGAGGCGTAGGCTTCCGGCTTTTTTCCTTCCCACAGGACCTTGTGGATCACCCGGTGCGTGGCGAGGTCGGAGAGGCGGCGGATCGGCGAGGTGAAGTGGCAATAATCTTCGAGGGCAAGCCCGAAATGCCCCTCGCAGAGGTCGGAATAGACCGCCTTTGCCATCGAGCGGAGCATCGCGTAGCCGACCTGCCGGAGCAGGCCGCGCTCTTCGGCGTCGGCGAGCAGTTTCGCGTAATCCTCCGGGCGGACCTCGCCGTCCTCGCGCCGGGGCATATGCAGGCCGAGATTGCCGACGTAGCGGCAAAAGTCTTCGCGCTTGTCCTCCGGGGGATCGGCGTGCACGCGGTATACGCAGGGGATCTGCCGCGCGTGCAGAAAGGCGGCGACCGCCTCGTTCGCGCAGAGCATGAACTGCTCGATCATCCGCTCCGCCGTTCCGCGTTCTACCCTGCGGATATCGGTCGGCAGACCGTCCTCGCCGAGGGCGATCTCCACGTCGTCGCCTTCCATCTCAAGCGCGCCGCGCGCCTCGCTCTTTTTCTTCAGCACCCGGTAGAGTTCCTCGGCGCGCAGAAGCAGCGGCAGCACCGGCTTGTATTTTTCTTTGACGGCAGGCTCCGCACAGCCGCCGAGCAGCTCGTTGACCTCGCCGTACACGCCGCGCACGCGGCTGACGATGATCGACGGCTCAAGCGAAAGCTTTGCGATCTCCCCGTCGGGCGTAAGCGTGATCATCGCCGAAAGGGTGTATTTTTGCTCGCCGGGATTCAGCGAGCAGGCGCCGTTCGAGAGCGATTCCGGCAGCATGGGTACCACCTTGTCGGTAAAATACACGCTGTTGCCGCGCTGCATCGCAAGCCGTTCCAGCGGCGATTTTTCCTTCACGTAATGCGACACGTCGGCGATGTGGACGCCGAGTTTCCAACGGCCGCCGGGGAGCCGTTCGACCGAGATCGCGTCGTCGAGATCCTTTGCACCCGCGCCGTCGATGGTCATGACCGTCTCCCGGCGGAGAACACGCCCGGCCTCCCGGATCGGCTCTTTCGCCGCGGCGTCCGCCGCCGCGATCTGTTCGGAGGTAAATTCGGTCGGGATCGCGCATTCGTCGAGGATCGCCCGGTAATTTGCTTCTTTCGTGAACGCCGGACCGTAGTCCTCCCGGATCTCGCATTCCATATAGCGCGCGCCGCCCTTCTCCCGAAGCAGCGCCACCCGGACTTTATCGCCTTCGCGCGCGCCGTCCGGATCTCTGACGTAGGGGCGCAGATGCAGCGCCGGATCGTCCGGGATCACGAAAAAACGCTCCTGCTTCGCGCCGCGGTATTTCACCCGTTCGGAAACCAGCGTTCCGTAGATCTCCTCTTTTCCGTAGGAGAGGATGCGCAGGACGCGCCCCTCGGTCCTTTCTTCGCCGGCGTAACCGCGAAAGACGCGGTAGGCGACCTCGACCGTGTCTCCGCTCATCGCCGCGCCGATCGCGGACGGCGGCAGAAAGATCTCGCGCGAAAGGCGCGCGCCCGGACCGTCCGGCCGGACGAATCCGAATCCCCCGGAGGAGACCGAAAGCAGACCGACCGCGCGTTCTTCGTCCCGGCGCGCGCCGCCCTGTCTCGCGCTTCTTCCGCCGTCATGGCGGACTCTGACCTTCGCCGCGCCGTAACCGGCTTCGGCGACCGCGCGCTGCAGGGCGGCTTTGGCGGCGGAGTTTCGATCCCGCCTGCCGATCTTCCCGGCTTTCGCGCGGGAGGAAAATTTCTTCATATTTTGGGATAGATCCTTCTTTTTCTTCATATTTTTCCTTTTTCTTTATGCTCCGCATCTGCTCTGCATGTGCTCAGCATATGCTCTGCATATGTTATGCTCTGGCACGGCGGCAAGGGCGCAAAACGGCGGCAGAGACGAAAAAAGAGGACTGACGGTTCGGCAGCCCTCTTATGTTTCTTGGATCAATGCGAATGGAAGGTCGATTCAAATTCGGTGACGGCCTGCGTCCAATCGGTGGTAGCCGCGGTGTAATCCGGCTGGATCACGTAGACGGCGAGGACGATCGCGGCGAACACGATCGAGGCGATCATCGTGAAGATGAAAAGCTTTCTGCCGACCTGCGCACCCTTGTCTTTTCCGTAGTAGGTGTCGCTGCTGCCGCCCACGATGGTGCCGGAAAGGCCGTCTTCGCTCGTTTTGGTCACCGTGACGGCGACGACGATCGAGACCGCGCAGACGAGGAGAATGATCAAAAGAATGATCTGGAGTACCATAATGCGATTTCCTTCTTTCTTCGTTAAACGCCCCGAAAAAACGGGAGCGCACATATTCGTAGGGTTATTTTAACATATTGTGCGCAAAATTGCAAGGGGTTTTTGCGAATTTTCGGAAAAAAAGCGAAAAAAGTTTTCGTGGGAGTTTTTCAGCGGGGAAAAATCACCGGAAAAAGGCACAAATTTTTTCGGCATAATTCACAATTCGGAGAAAAAAGGCTTGACTTTTCGCGCGCGCTCGCGTAAAATCACATTGACCGGCTTCCCGATCCTTCGGCGGTCGGCAAACCTATTTTCTCCGAAAGGAAACGAATTATGCCAAGATTATTTGCGGAGCGGAAGATCTCGGAGGATCTGATCCTTCCCTACGGCGAAAGCCGGCTCTTCTCCGACCTCGCCGAGGCGAAGTTTGACGAGAGCAAGGCGGCGCAGGTCGTCGCCATGGCGGAAAAGGTGCTGGACGAGCAGGTCCCCTTCTGTCCGGCGTCTCTCTACATCCAGTTCGCGGTGAACGGCAACCGGGACAATTATCAGAAGCCCTACTTCCGCCGCCGCTATTTTGCGATGGTCCTCGCGATCGCCGAGCATTACGAGAAGCAGGGGCGGTTTACCGAAAAGCTGATGGACGTCGTCTGGGCGATCCTGGAGGAATCCTCCTGGACGATCCCGGCACATCTTGCGAGCAACAGCCCGACGCACGGCGGCTTCAAGCTTCCCCCGGTCTACAATGACGAGCGCCTGCACGCCATCGACCTCTTCTCGGCGACCACGGCAGCCTGCCTTGCGGCGGTGTATCTGCTCTGCCGGGACGCGCTCGACGCCATCTCCCCGATCATCTGCGAAAAGCTGCGCTATCTCGTGATCGACCGGCAGATCAAGCCCTTCCTGAACTGCAATTTCTGGTGGACCGGTCTTGCCGGCAACACCGTCAACAACTGGAACCCCTGGATCGTCTCGAATCTGCTTTTCATCGACCAGATCTTGGTCGAGGATCTCTACACCCGCCGCGCGGTCGCCAAGCGGTGCATGGACTGCCTCGACAATTTCACGAAAGACTACGCCCCGGACGGCGGATGCAACGAAGGTCCGAGCTACTGGACGGCGGCGGGCGCGTCCTATTTCGACTGCCTCGAAACGCTCTACGATCTGTCCGGCGGCAGAATCGACCTCTACGGCGAGCCGCTCGTCAAAGCCATCTGCGAATACGAGCCGAAGATGTATATTCACGGCAAGCGTTTCGTCAATTTCGCCGACTGCCCGGCAAACGTCCATCCCGACGGCAGCCAGCTTTCGCGTATGGGTGAAAAATGCCGAAGCGAGGTCCTCAGAAAATTCGGCGACACGGTCGCCTCCTACGGCGACGTCGATCCCTCGACCAGCCACGTCTACCGCGGTCTGCGCGGACTGATGACGCCTCCGCACGCGAGTGGGGAGAGCTTCGGCGCAAAGTACGTCTGGTTCCCCGACCTGAAGGTGATGACCGCGCGCGAGAACGAAAAGACCGACGAGGGCATCTTCGTCGCCATGAAGGGCGGTCACAACGCCGAGAGCCACAACCACAACGACGTCGGCAACGTGATGGTCTACTATAACGGCAACCCCGTCCTGATCGACACCGGATGCGGCACCTACACGAAAAAGACCTTCTCGGCGCAGCGGTACGAACTCTGGTATATGCAGTCGCAGTACCACAACGTCCCCGATATCGGCGGCGTCGGCGAAAAGCAGGGGAGAGCCTTCTGCTCGACCGACGAGGTGTACGACGAGAAAACCGGCGGCGTGAAGATGCAGCTGAAGAACGCCTATCTGCCCGAAGCCGGCATCATTTCCTACACGCGCGAGACGGTGCTCGACGGCAAAGTCGTCCGCATTACCGACGATTTTTCGCTCGAAAAGCAAACCAATGTTGACATTCACTTCATCACCTGCCAGAAACCCGAACTGAACGAGCAGGATCACAGCATCGCGCTCGCCGAGGGCAGAACGATGCGTTACGACGAAAGGCTCAAAGCCGAGATCGAGGAATACGCGATCGACGACGGAGGACTGGAACGCTCCTGGAATTCGCCCGTCCTCTGGCGCATCCACCTGCGCGCCGATCTTCAGGCGGCAAGATTTGTCACCGAGATCGAATAATTCAGAAGATCATAAAAGAAACAGATAAGGAAGGTATCTCTCATGCCGAAACTTTTTGCGCAAAACAAACTCACCTCCGCACTCTGCCTGCCGAAGAGCGAAATGCGGCTCTTCTCCGACCTCGAAAAACCGGAATTCAATCCCGACAAGATGAAGGTCGTCGTCGAGCAGGCGGAAAAGATGCTGGACGCCGAGATCCCCCTCTGCCCGGCGTCGCTCTATATCCAGTTTGCCGTGAACGGCAACCGCTCCAATTACGAAGCTCCCTACTTCCGCCGCCGCGATATGGCGCTCCGCTTCGCGCTCGCCGAGGCGTATGAGAAAAAAGGAAGATTTACCGAGAAACTGATGGACGTCGTCTGGGCGATCCTGGAGGAATCCTCCTGGACGATCCCGGCGCATCTTGCGAGCAACAGCCCGACGCACGGCGGCTTCAAGCTTCCCCCGGTCTACAACGAGGAGCGTCTGCACGCCATCGACCTCTTCTCGGCGACCACCGGCGCGCTGCTCGCGGCGATTTATTATCTCTGTAAGGACGCGCTCGACGGTATCTCCCCGATCATCTGCGAGAAGCTGCGCTATCTCGTGATCAACCGGCAGATCAAGCCCTTCCTCAACTGCAATTTCTGGTGGACCGGGCTTTTCGGCAACACCGTCAACAACTGGAACCCCTGGATCATCTCGAATATCCTCTTTATGGACGCGATCCTCGTGGACGACGATTACACCCGCCGCGCCGTCGTGCAGAAGGCGCTGAACTGCGTGGATAACTTCACGAAGGACTACGCTCCGGACGGCGGATGCGACGAAGGTCCGGGCTACTGGTCGGCAGCGGGCGCCGCCTACTTCGACTGCCTCGAAACGCTCTACGATCTGTCCGGCGGCAAGATCGACCTCTACGGCGATCCGCTCGTCAAAGCCATCTGCGAATACGAGCCGAAGATGTTTATCCACGGCAGAAGATTCGTCAATTTCGCCGACTGCCCGGCAAACGTCCATCCCGACGGAAGCCTGCTGCTCCGCATGGGCGAGAAGTGCGGCAGCGAGATGCTCGTCAACTTCGGGCATACGACGGCATATTACGGCGACGTGATGCTCTCCGCAAGCAATCTCTACCGCACCCTGCGCAGCCTCATGACGCCGAATCACGCGACCGAGGAAAGCTTCGGTGCAAAGCACGTCTGGTTCCCGAACCTGAAGGTCATGACCGCGCGCGAGAACGAGAAGACCGACGAGGGCATCTTCGTCGCCATGAAGGGCGGCCACAACGCCGAGAGCCACAACCACAACGACGTCGGCAACGTGATGGTCTACTATGGCGGCAACCCCGTCCTGATCGACACCGGATGCGGCCGCTATACGAAAAAGACCTTCTCGGCACAGCGGTATGAACTCTGGTATATGCAGTCCTGCTATCACAATGTCCCCGATATCGGCGGTATCGCCCAGCTGCCCGGCAAAGGCTTCTGCTCGACCGACGAGGTGTACGACGAGGCGACCGGCGGCGTGAAGATGCAGCTGAAGAACGCTTACCCGTCCGAAGCCGGCATTCTTTCCTACACGCGCGAGACGGTGCTCGACGGCAAAGTCGTCCGCATTACCGATGATTTCGAGCT
>CADBPA010000087.1 GCA_902796505.1 uncultured Ruminococcus sp. | reverse complement strand
GCGTTCCCGTACCGCGGACGCAGAGGAAGACGGCGCCGATCTGCGCCGCGCCTTCCGGAAATTCACCCGAAAAAAGACCGAGAGCGCGCGGTCGGACGAGGGCGGCGATCTGCCGGAACGCGCCGCGGGAGAAGCCCCTGCGCAGGGCGCGGAGCCCGACGCCGGTGCGGAGCCCAACGCCGGTGCGGAGCCCGACGCCGGTACGGGGGAAAAAGCCCTGCTCTCCGCACAGGACGAGGCGGCTTTCCCGGAATCGGAAAACGGCGGCGAACGCGAGCCTTCCCCCGCGCAAAGCGCGAAGAGACCGATCCGCAATTCGCATCTGCTCGGCGTTCTGCTCGGATACGAAAAATCCGCCTTTTCGCTTCGCCGGAGCCGACCCGTGCGTTTTCTTTTCGACTACCGGGAATTTACGATGAGCGGCAGAAGCGGCTCTCTCCCGGCGGCGCTGAAGCGCAGTTCCGTGCGCCGGTTCTTTGCGGCGTTCTCGCATCTGCTCGCCTGCACGGCGGCAAACGCGTACGGCGTTTTTCTGCTCGCCTTCGGCGCGCTGACGCTCTTTTTGAATTTTGCCGCTTACTATCTCGGCAGGTCCGGCAGTTCGCCGCTGGCCGCGCTGATCACCGGGGCGGTCGCCATTCTGCTTGCCGCGCCTCTGCTCTTCTCGGCGCAGCCGCTCGCACGCTTTTTGCAGTCGCACGACCTGACCGACCGGCTGCTCTTCGAGATCTTCTGTTTTCCGCGCGTCCGCTGTGAAGAGGGCGACCGGAAGATCCCCGGCTGGCTGACGGCGATCTTCGGCGGAATTCTCGCGCTGCTCGGATTCATCTTTCCGCTCTTCCGGGTGCTGCTGATCTTTGCCGCCGTGACGATCGCGCTGCTTTCGGCGGCGTCGCCCGAATTTCCGCTTCTTCTGACGCTGCTCTTTCTGCCGCTCTTCCCGCTTGCCGAGCGGGATGAGTGGATCCTCGCGATCATGACCGGGCTTTCGCTGATCTCGTTTCTGCTGAAAACCCTGGTCGGCAAGCGCGTTTTCCGCGTTTCGGCTTATGAAATGATGATCCTGCTGATGCTCCCGCTCCTCCTGATCGCGGGGCAGCTTCACGGCAACGTCAGCGCGGCGGCGATCGCGGCGATCCCGCTGCTCTCGTATATGCTGACCGTCTCGCTGACCGCCAACCGAAGGATCGCCGATTCGGCGGCCGACCTCCTGATCCTCTCCTCGCTCCCGACCGCGGGGTACGGCGTTCTGCGCTATCTGCTCGACCTGCTCGGCGGTGTGCGCGCCGAAAAATTTGCCGACTGCTTCTTCCTGCCGGCGTTCGGGGAGGCGACCGGATATCTGCGCGCCTCGTCCTCCTTCAAGGATCCCGACGTGTTTGCGGCCTTCCTCCTCGCGGCGATCGCCTTCGCGGTGTTCTACGCGACCGACCGCAGCCGTTCCAAAGCCGCGCGCGCCTTCGCGTGGATCACGGCGGCGCTGGATCTCTGCGCGCTGATCCTGACCTTCTCGCACGCGGCGTGGATCGCGCTGCTGCTTCTGCCGATCGTGCTTCCGATCCTCCGCTCGCCGAAGGCAAACCGCCTCTGGCTTCTGCCCTTCTCGCTGATCCCGGCGATCCCGCTCTTTATGCCGGAGAGCCTGCGACTTCGTATCCTTTCCGCCGCCGGGCTTTCGGACGCGCCGATCGCGCGCAGAGTCGCGGCGATGGACGAGGCATTTGCCGGAATGCGCGGCAATCTGTTCACCGGCGTTGGAGACGCGACCTTCCTCGCCGACAACGGCAGTATTTCCTCCGCGCACGCGCCGCTCTTCTTCCAACTGATCCTCTCGGTCGGCATTCCGGTGACGGCGATCCTCCTGCTTCTGCTCTGCTACCGCGCCCTGCATCTCACGAAATTCGCGCGGTATCTCGCCGGATCCTCGATGCACACCCCGGCGCTGGCGTCGCAGGCGGCGCTCTTCCTCTGGATCACCTGCGGCTCGGCTGTCTATCTCTTTATCGACTGCACGATGCTCTATCTCTTCTGCGTGGTCTGCGGCATCGGTGCGGCGGCGCTCCGCATCAGCCGTGCGGAAACGCTCGAACACGATTTCGACACCACCGAGAGCTGGGACGATTCCGCCGAGGTGGATATTCTCGTCAAGTGAGGGAGATCGGGACCGGTATCAATAAAACGGCTCCCGCAAAAATTTGCGGAAAACCGTTGACAAATCGGAAAGTTTGTGTTACGATCATAACAGAAAGCGCCGGCGACGGTTGCTTAAGATTTAGAAAGAGATAACCGCGCGCTCTCTCACAAG
>CADBPA010000086.1 GCA_902796505.1 uncultured Ruminococcus sp. | reverse complement strand
GATCGACGACCGCTTTGACGATCCGCTCTACCGCAAGACGGCTCCCGACCTCTTCTCCGGGATGCAGTTTTTCTCCGAGCCGGGCAGGCTGCATATGTTCCTGCAGCACTTCTGGGAGCGGTGCGAAAAAGAAGAAAAGGAACGGAAAGCAAAAGAAGAAGCGCGCGGAAAGACCGAGGAATCCTGATCCGGCGCGGAATTTACCCCGGAGGAAGCGATCCTCTACCGCCGGCTGATCTATAAGATCTTAAACGACGGAGAGGCATAAAGCAGTATTTAAATTTTATCTATAGGAAAGGAAGAAAAACATGAAGATCCTTGCAGTCAAATTCCGCAAAGACGGCTTCTATTCCCAGCCGTTCGCCTTCGGAGGCGAAGAAGGGATGGAGAAATTCGACAAAAACGTCCGCTACCGCGGCAGCCTTCAGAACTACCTGATCGATACCGGCGACGAGGTCATCCTCGTGGACACCGGCCTGCCGGCAGGAACGCCCGAAGAGCATCCGACCGAGGAGAGCCTCATCTACACCGGCAAGGACATCTGCTCCTATCTTGACGCGCTGAAAGCGCTCGGCTACGCCCCGGAGAAGGTGACGAAGATCCTGCTGACGCACAAGCACGCCGACCATTCGGGCGAGCTTCGCTCCTTCCCGAACGCGAAAATTTACGTGAACGCTGAGGAGCTTTCGGCGGCGGAGCTTCAGGGGATCGGAAATCTTGTCCCGGTGTATTTCGAGGACGGCGCCTACTACAATTTTCCCGAAAGCCAAAAGATCCGCGAGGGGATCACCTATCTCAAGGCGAAGGGACACACGAACGGAAACAGCATCGTCATCGTCGAGCAGGACGGCCTCTTCTTCATGATCCACGGCGATATCACCTACGTGGACGAGGCGCTTTATCAGAACAAGCTCTCGGTGGTCTTTGACGATCCCGCCGCCGCGCGCGTCACGCTCGACCGGGTGCGCGAATTCATCCGCAATCATCCGACCGTCTATCTCTCGACGCATACGCCCCAGGGGTATGAAAACCTGGAGGCCTGCCGCGTGACCGACCTTGACCATCCGGTGGAAACGGTCCCCGCCGAGGTCTGCTTTGAAGAAAAGAAGGCTTCCGGCAAATACGTCTGCTCGATCTGCGGATACGTGTACGATCCCGCGGAGCACGACGGCGTTGCTTTCGAGGACCTGCCGGGCGATTGGGTATGCCCGCGCTGCAAACAGCCGAAGAGCAAATTCAATCCGGCGTAAAATCCAAAAAACACCGCCGGGCAAAGAAAGGAAAAAAGCATGAGCATTTATGAAATTCCCGTTCTCGACCAGAGCGGAAAAGAGATCACGCTGGAGGAGTACCGCGGCAAGGTGCTTCTCATCGTCAACACCGCGACGAGGTGCGGGCTGACGCCGCAGTACGAAGGCCTCGAAAAACTGTACGAAACCTACCGCGACCGCGGATTCGAGATCCTCGACTTCCCCTGCAATCAGTTCGCCTTCCAGGCGCCGGGCGACGCCGATGCGATCAACAGTTTCTGTTCGATGCGCTTTGCCACCAAATTTCCGCGCTTTGCCAAGATCAAGGTCAACGGCAAGGAGACCGCGCCGCTCTACGTCTATCTCAAAGAGCAAAAGCCCGGTCGGATCGCCTGGAACTTCGGCAAATTCCTCGTCGGGCGGGACGGCAGCGTCGTCGCAAGATTTGCCCCGACCGCGAAGCCCGAAACGCTGACCGGCGCCATCGAAGAAGAACTTGCAAAATAAAGAAAATAAAGAAAGAAGGAAATTTTGTTATGGAAGCACTGGAAAAGGTCGTCGCATTTCTCGACGGGGCGGGGGTATACTATCTCGCCACGGTCGAAGGAGATCAGCCGCGCGTCCGTCCTTTCGGAACGGCGCTCGCCTACGACGGAAAACTCTATATTCAGACCGGAAAGGTCAAACCGGTATCGAAACAGCTCGCAAAAAATCCGAAAGCCGAGCTCTGCGCCTTCCGCGACGGGCAATGGCTGCGCGTTTCGGGAGAGCTGATCGACGACGGACGGCGCGAGCCGATGGTCGCCATGCTGGAAAAGATGCCCTCGCTCAAAGCGATGTACTCGCCCGACGACGGCAATATGCAGATGCTGTATTTCAAGGACGCCACCGCGACCTTCGCGTCCTTTACCGCCGCCCCCGAAACGCTGAAATTCTGATTTCGGGAAGGAAAAAAAGCATGGAAGAAAAGGACTGATCCGCGAAGATCAGCCCTTTTTGTCGCCCTGCGGAAAAGAGGGGGCGCCCCGTTCGGGCAGGAGAAAGAGATCGGGGAGCGAGAAGCGGTCGGTCGAGCGGCGGGCGAAGATCTCTCTGCCGGACGAAAAGATCTTCTCCTCCCGGACAACGGCGAGGACGCGCGGCGCGGCGCTTTCGGGAGAGGTTTCCGATCCGGACCGGCTCGCCTTCGGCGCGCTCTGCTCCGCCGCCGCCCGGCATTCGACCTGCACGCGCAGCAGCGGCCGGAAACCGCCGCGGATCGCCGAGGGTGGCTTTTCTTCGTATTTTTGTTCCCTCCGGTCTTCGTCCTTTCCTTCGTTTTTCTCTTTTTTCCGATCTTCGCTGGTTTCCTTCCCGACCTCGGCATCCGCGGCGGCGGTAAGCGCGAGGAAGAGCGAACGGTAAAAGTCCTCGAAGCGGCGGATCCCCTCCTCCGTCACGGTCAGATCCGCCAAGAAAGAGCGAGGATCGGACGGAGGCGATTTTTCTCGAAGTGGGGAATTTTCTCCTTTTTCTTTCTGTTCTTTCCGATAAAGGGTATTTCTCTTCTCTTCCCGAAGGATGTTTTTCTCGTCCGGTGGGGGAGAGTCCTCCGCAACGATCCATTTCGGATAGCGCGCCGAGACCATGCAGAAGACGCGCGGCGGCGCGCCGTCCGCCGACCGTTCGGGTAGATTTTTGCGATAGAGGACTTCGCCGAGTTTTGCCGCCGCCGGCAAACGCGCCGCCTTTTTCCGCCGCCTCTGCTCTCGTTTTTGCTCCGCGCTATTTTTGCGCGGTGCGCCGTTCTTGCGCGGTGCGCGCTTCTCTTCTTCGCTTTGTTTTTTCTTCCTGCTCCGCGGATCCGATCCGCCGTCTTGTTTCATATTCCATCTTATGAAAAGAAAGCGAAAAAGAGACCGGACGAGCGTCAAAGGTGCAAAAGAACAACCGCGCCGTTTCCCGGTACGACAAAAAGGGCTTCTCCGGAGAGAAACCCTTTGCTCTTTCGCCCATGAAGCGGGTAAAATCTTTACCCGGAAGTCAGGCAATCGCGCGAAGATCAATATTTTTTGATCAGCTCCAGCGTCAGCTCGGCGGAATGCGCGGCGGCGATCGGAAGAAAACGGTCGTAGGAGAGGTTTGCCCCCTCGTCCGCGCCGTCCGAGATCGCGCGGATCACGCAGAACGGAATATTGTTGACGAAGGCGACCTGCGCGATCGCTCCGCCCTCCATCTCGCAGGCGGCGGCGGAAAATTCCCGGCCGATGCGTTCCTTTTCTTCCTTCGAGGAGATGAACTGGTCGCCGGAGGCGATCACGCCCTGACGGATGGCGTACTCCTTGGTACCGCCGATCGTGCAGAGGATGCGGCGCGCGCGCTCGTCCGCCCCGAAAAAGACCTTCCCCGTCCCGGAGATCAGCCCTTTCGGATCGCCGATGGCGGTCGTGTCCATATCGTGCTGGCAGAGCTCGGAGGCAACCACGATGTCCCCCTGCGCAAGGTCCGGCAGAAGTCCGCCGGCAACGCCGGTGTTGATGATGAGCTTCGGCGAGAAGTTCAGGATCATCGCCTCGGTCGCCATCGCGGCAAAGACCTTTCCGATGCCGCACTTGGCGATGACGACGCTCTTTTTCTCCAGTTTTCCGTAGTAAAAGAGCTGTCCGCTGATGATTTTCATTTTCGGATCTTTCAGGCGGCTGACCAGACTGTCGATCTCCGGCTGCATCGCTCCGATGATCCCGAAGTGAACTTTTGTTTGCATTTCGCTCTCCTTTTCGGATCAGAAGGCGAGTTTTTCTTCGATATACGCCCGGACGTCCGCGATCGGGAGACGCACCTGCTGCATACTGTCGCGGTCACGGATCGTGACGCAGCCGTCGGTCTCGCTGTCGAAGTCGTAGGTGATGCAGAAGGGCGTTCCGATCTCGTCCTCGCGGCGGTAACGCTTGCCGATCGAGCCGGTCTCGTCGAAATCGACCGAGAAGTATTTCGCCAGCTCGTCGTGCAGCTCGATCGCCTTGTCGGAAAGTTTTTTCGAGAGCGGAAGGATCGCCGCCTTGAAGGGAGCGAGCGCCGGATGCAGGTGAAGCACCACACGGGTATCACCCTCGGCGATCTCCTCCTCGTCATACGCGTCCACAAGGAAGGCGAGCGCGACGCGGTCTGCGCCGAGCGACGGCTCGATGACGTAGGGGATATAATGCGCGTTGGTTTCGGGATCGAAGTAGGTCATGTCCTTGCCGGAGGATTCCTGATGGCGGCCGAGGTCGTAGTCGGTGCGGTCGGCGACGCCCCAGAGTTCGCCCCATCCGAACGGGAAGAGGAATTCAAAATCGGTCGTTCCCTTCGAGTAGAAGGCGAGTTCTTCGGGATCGTGATCGCGCAGACGGAGGTTTTCGTCCTTCATCCCGAGCGAGAGGAGGAATTTATGGCAGTAGTCCTTCCAATAGGCGAACCATTCGAGGTCGGTGCCGGGCTTGCAGAAGAATTCGAGCTCCATCTGCTCAAACTCGCGGGTGCGGAAGGTGAAGTTGCCGGGGGTGATCTCATTGCGGAAGGATTTTCCGATCTGCGCCACGCCGAAGGGGAGTTTTCTGCGCGTCGCTCTCTGGACGGAGGGAAAATTGACGAAGATGCCCTGCGCCGTTTCGGGGCGGAGGTAGACCGTGCTGGTCGAATCCTCGGTCACGCCGATGAAGGTCTTGAACATCAGGTTGAATTTCTTGATGTCGGTAAACTCATGGCTGCCGCAGACCGGGCAGGCGATGCCCTTCTCTTTGATGAACGCCGCCATCTGCTCGAAGGTCCAGCCGGCGGGGTTATCGTCGGTGCCGTTCTGAAAGGCGTAGTCCTCGATGAGCTTGTCGGCTCTGTGGCGCGCGCGGCACTGCTTGCAGTCCATCAGGGGATCCGAGAAACCGCCGACGTGTCCGGACGCCACCCAGGTCTGGGGATTCATGATGATCGCGCTGTCCAGCCCCACGTTGTAGCGGGATTCCTGCACGAATTTCTTCCACCAGGCGCGCTTGACGTTGTTCTTGAATTCCACGCCGAGCGGACCGTAGTCCCAGGAGTTCGCAAGGCCGCCGTAGATCTCCGATCCGGGGAAAACGAATCCGCGGTTCTTGCAAAGGGAAACGATTTTTTCCATGGTCTTTTTGCTGTTTTCCATACGATAATATCTCCGTTTTGTAAATAATTATTAGCAATATCGGTGTTTTATAGGATCTTTCCGATCAGAATTCCGTTCTCGTAGCGGAGCGGAATCAAATCGCGCATCTCGCCGTGCAGATCGTCGTCCGACGCCGCCGCGACCTCGATATAGGACGCCGAATGCCCGACCCAGAGGCCGTCCTCCTTCGTCTCGAACACGCAGGAGAGCGGCTTCCCTTCCCGGATCACCTCGCCGAGCAGTTCCTCTTTGATCTTTTCGCATTCGCGGATGAGGATCTCGCTCCGGCGGCGTTTTTCGGGTTCGGGGATCTGGCAGGGCATCTCGTCCGCCGGCGTTCCCTTACGGCGCGAATAGGCGAACACGTGCGCCTGAAGCAAGCGGACTTCCCTTGCGAAGGCAAGCGTTTTTTCAAAATCCTCCTCGGTCTCTCCGGGAAAACCGACCATCAGGTCGGCGGTGAACATCGCGTCCGGGAAAAGCGTTTTCAGCCGGCGGATATTTTCGAGAGCGCGCTCCGCGGTATAGCGGCGGCGCATTCCTGCCAGAACGGCGTCCGAGCCCGACTGCATCGAGATATGAAAATGCGGCGCGAGGATCTTCGCTCCCGCGATCTTTCGGGCAAACTCCTCCCCGATCAGTTCGGGGGCGAGCGACCCGAGGCGGACGCGCTCGCAGCTTTTTCGTTCGTCAAGCAGGAGAACGAGGTCGGCAAGCGAGCACTTCGGGATAAGGTCTTTTCCGTAAGAGCCGATCTCGATGCCGGTCAGAACGACCTCGCGCGTTCCGCTTTGGTACAGCGCTTCGATCTCGGCGATCGCGTCCTCCGGCGTCTTCGAGCGGACTCTTCCGCGCGCCGGGGAGATGGCGCAGTAGCTGCAGCGGCACTCGCAGCCGTCCTCGATCTTGACGTAGGCTCTGGTGCGCGGCGCACGCGTGACGCGCATCGGCTCGAACTCCTCCTGCCAGACGTCGGTGGTGGAAATACGGCATCCGCCGATCTCTTCCCCGCCGTCGCGCCCGGCGAGCAGTTCCTCCGCCCGCCGCACGAGCGAGAGCTTGTCCCCCGTCCCGATCACGACCGAAACGCCGCCGATCCCTGCCACCTCTTCGGGGGCGCGCTGGCTGTAACAGCCGGTCACCATCACGATCGCGCCGGGATTCTGCCGCAGCGCGCGGCGGATGACCTGCCTCGATTTGCGGTCGGACTCGGCGGTCACCGTGCAGGTGTTGATCACGTAGACGTCGCAGACCGCGCCGAAGTCCGAGAGAGCGAACCCGTGCTGCATAAACGCCTCGCCGATCGCCTCGGTCTCATACTGCGCGACTTTGCAGCCGAGCGTATAAAGACCGACGGTTTTCCCATTTGCGTGATACTCTTTTTCCATCAGGCTTTTTTGTAAACTTCGGGCTTCAGCACGCCGATATAGGGCAGCGCGCGGTATTTTTCATTGAAATCGAGCCCATAGCCGACGACGAACTCGTCGGGGATCGTCAGCCCGCAGAAATCCGGCGTGAACTCCACCGTGCGGCGGGAGGGCTTATCGAGCAGGGTGCAGGTGCGCACGCTCTTTGCGCCCTTGAGCTTCAGATACTTCGTCAGGTGCGAGAGCGTGTTGCCGCTGTCGATGATGTCCTCGATCACCAGAACGTCGCACTGCGGCAGGTCCGGGCGGATCAGGTCGAGGATGATGTTGATGCGGCCGGTCGATTCGGTGCCGGCGCCGTAGGAGGAGACGCGCATACAGTCGATCTCCAGCGGAACGGTCAGCTTCTTCATCAGGTCGCTCATGAACATCAGCGAGCCTTTGAGGATGCAGAGCAGAACAAGGTGCTTGTCCTCTCCCGCATACGCCCGGTCGATCTCTCCGGCGAGCCTTGTGACCACCCGGTCGAGCTCCTCTTCGTCGATCATGATCTTTGCAATGTCTTGATTCATAGTTGCTCCTCTGTCTGCCGTATTCCGCCGCAGAAAGCCTTCGCCGCGGAAGTTGTCTTGGTATTCTATTATTGTAACAGAAAGCGCGGAAAATGTCAAGATTATGGGCGGATTTTCTTT
>CADBPA010000085.1 GCA_902796505.1 uncultured Ruminococcus sp. | reverse complement strand
GTCACGATGGCGCGCCGTGCGGGACTGCTGCACGATATCGGCAAGGCTCTGACCGCAGAGGTCGAAGGATCGCACGTGGCGCTTGGCGTGGAGGTCCTCAATAAGTATCACGAAAACAAGGATATCGTCCACGCCGTCGCGGCGCATCACGACGATATCGAAGCCGTAACGCCTCTGGATTTCATCATCCAGGCAGCCGACGCGCTCAGCGCCGCAAGGCCGGGCGCACGCCGCGAGGATATCGAGAACTATATCAAGAGGCTCGAAAAGCTCGAAGCCGTCGCTTCGGATTTTGCCGGCGTCGAGAAGAGCTACGCCATTCAGGCGGGCCGCGAGGTCCGTATCATGGTCAAGCCCGAACAGGTCAGCGACGATCAGATGAAGATCTTAGCGCACGATACCGCCCGCAAGATCGAAGGCGAGCTGAACTATCCCGGTCAGATCAAGGTCTCGGTCATCCGCGAATCGCGGACGGTCGATTACGCGAAATAATTTTCCGCAAAAGCATTTCGCAAAAGCAAAGAAGAGTGCCGAGCCTTTCGGCGTACCCGAAGGGGTGCGCGCGGGGGAGGCACTTTTCTTATCCTTAAATATAATAGAAACGGGTAGAAACGATTGAAGATTTTATGTATCGGGGACGTGACGAGTCCCGCCGGCGTCGGGCATCTTGAGCGAAAACTCCGCGCCTTCCGCCGCGAGAGGGCGATCGATCTCTGCGTGGTCAACGGTGAGAACGCCTCGCTGATCACCGGCATCTCGCCCGACCTTGCCGAGCGGCTGTTCCTCGCCGGGGCGGACGTCATCTCCGGCGGCAACCACACCCTGCGCAACAAGGCGGCGTACCGGTATCTCGACGACACCGCGTGCATCCTCCGTCCGCTCAATTTCGGCGACGGCGCGCCGGGACACGGCTACTGTATCGCCGAGGCGTGCGGAAAGCGCGTCCTCGTCGCCTGCGCGATGGGGAACGTGCATATCGATCCGGTCCTCGATTCGCCCTTTGACGCGATCGAAAAAATGCTGAAAGCCGAGCGCGGCGGCTACGACCTCGCCCTGCTCGATATCCACGCCGAGGCGACCGGGGAGAAGCTTGCCGTCGCCCACGCCTTCGACGGAGAATTTTCGGTCATCTTCGGCACGCACACCCACGTTCCGACCGCCGATCTGCAGATCCTTCCGAAGGGGACGGGCTACGTCACCGACCTCGGAATGTGCGGCGAGACCGGGGGGATCCTCGGCATGAACGCCGACGACGTCGTCCTTCGGGTGCGCTCGCATCTGCCGATCAAATTTTCGGTCGCGCCGGGCGCCTGCGCCGCGGACGGCTGTATTTTCACGGTCGATCAAAACGGCAGAACGGTCTCGGTCGAGAGAGTCCGTATATAGGAGGAGTCATGGAGGAATTTACAAGAGCGGCGCAGGTCGCCGTCATCGGAGCGGGGCACGCCGGCATCGAAGCGGCGCTCGCCTGTGCGCGCACCGGGCTTGACACCCTTCTGTTTACCATCAATCTCGACGCGGTCGGCAATATGCCCTGCAATCCCTCGATCGGGGGATCGGCGAAGGGGCATCTCGTCTTTGAGATCGACGCTCTGGGCGGCGAGATGGGCTACGCCGCCGACCTCGTCACGCTCCAATCGAGAACGCTGAATCTCGGCAAGGGCGCGGCGGTGCATTCCAAGCGCGTGCAGGCCGACCGCGCGGCGTATAAGCAGTATATGAAATCCACCCTTGAAAAGCAGGAGCGTCTGCGCCTGATCCAGGAGGAGATCGTCGACCTGATCCTCGAAGAGGACGGCGGCGGAAAGCGCGTCGGGGGGGTGGTCACCCGCCTCGGGGAGATCTGGCGCGTCGATCGGGTGATCCTCGCGTCGGGGACCTATCTCGAAAGCCGCATTTTTGTCGGCGACCGGGAGTACGACGGCGGACCGGACGGTATGATGCCGGCCAAAGGACTTTCCGCCGCGCTCGCGCGGGAGGGGATCCGCCTGCAGCGATTCAAGACCGGAACGCCTGCGCGCGTCCACCGCCGCTCGATCGATTTTTCGGCGGGGGAGGAGCAGCCGGGCGAGGAGGAGATCACCCCCTATTCGGTGCGCACCGACGCCGAAGCGTTGCAGAAGAAAAATCTCGTCTCCTGCCACGTGATCTATACCACGCCGAAAACGCATGAGATCATCCGCGAAAATCTCGGCCGCTCGGCGATGTACGGCGGCAATATCACCGGCACCGGGCCGCGCTACTGCCCCTCGATCGAGACCAAGCTCGTCCGCTTTGCCGACAAGGAGCGCCACCAGCTCTTCATCGAGCCCTGCGGCGCGTCCACCGAGGAGATGTATATTCAGGGCTTTTCGACCTCGATGCCCCCGGACGTGCAGGAGAGGATGATCCGCTCGCTGCCGGGATTCGGGAACGCCGAGATCATGCGCTACGCCTACGCCATCGAATACGACTGCGTGGACCCGACCGAGCTTTTCCCCACCCTCGAATTTAAGAAGATCCGCGGCCTTTACGGCGCCGGGCAGTTCAACGGCACCTCCGGCTACGAAGAGGCGGCGGCGCAGGGACTCGTCGCCGGCATCAACGCGTCGCTCGCCGAACGGGGGGAAGAGCCGATGGTCCTTCCGCGCTCCTCGTCCTATATCGGCACGATGATCGACGATCTGGTGACCAAAGGCGCAAACGAACCCTACCGCGTGATGACCTCGCGCAGCGAATACCGCCTCCTGCTCCGTCAGGACAACGCCGACCTGCGCCTCACCGAGATCGGACGGCGCGTCGGACTGATCGAAGACGAGCGATATGCAAACTTTTGTTTGAAAAAACAGCAGATCGCGGAGGAGATCGAGCGCGTCGAGCATACCGTCGTTCCGCCGAGCGAGGAGGTCAATTCCTTTCTGGAAGCGCAGAATTCCACCCCGATCCGCACCGGGATCAAACTCGGAGAACTGCTCCGCCGCCCGGAGCTTTCCTATGGGAAACTCGCCGCGGTCGATCCCGACCGCCCACGTCTTCCGAAGCCGGTGCAGACGACGGCGGAGATCATGATCAAGTACGACGGCTATATCAAGCGCGAGCTTGCCGAGGTCGAGCGACAGAAGAAGCTGGAGGAAAAACTGCTCCCCGACGATCTGGATTATCACACCGTCCGCGGTCTTCGTCTCGAAGCCGCCGAAAAGCTTTCCCTGATCCGGCCGCGCTCGATCGGGCAGGCGCAGAGGATCTCCGGCGTCAACCCGGCGGACGTCAGCGTACTGCTCATCTGGCTTTCGACGAGAAAATAAAATTCTC
>CADBPA010000084.1 GCA_902796505.1 uncultured Ruminococcus sp. | reverse complement strand
TTGTCATGGAGCAGGACGGCAGGCTGATCGGGCAGAATATGTTTATGAGAACGATCATCGAAGCGGACGACGGACGAACGATCCCGATTCTGACGATGGGGCCGATCGGCATCGCCCCGGAGTTGAAGCGCCGGGGCTACGGAAAGGCTCTGCTCGATTTTTCTTTGGAAAAAGCGACAAGGCTCGGTTACGGCGCCGTCCTGTTTGAAGGCAATATCGGCTTTTACGGCAAGTGCGGCTTCACCTACGCCCGTGCGTTCGGGATCCGCTACCACGATCTGCCGGAAGGCGCGGACGATTCCTTCTTTCTCTGTAAAGAGCTGATCCCCGGATATCTTGACGGCGTTACCGGCATCTATCAAACGCCGCAGGGGTATTACGTGAAGGATACCGACGTGGAAGAGTTCGACAAGGGATTTCCGCCCAAGGAGAAACTGAAACTTCCGGGACAACGATTCTGAACGAAATCCAAGCGGAGAGTCGGCGCGAATGCGTCGGCTTTCCGCCGTACCCAAAGAAAAAAAACGAATCTCTATCCCCCCCCCGGAGCGTCTTATGTCCACACAGAAAAATTACAAAAAAACGCTGATCGCCTGCTATCTCGGCTTCATCACGCAGGCGATCTCCGCCAATTTCGCGCCGCTTCTGTTCCTGACCTTCCGCTCGGACTACGGTCTTTCGCTCGGGCAGGTCGCGGCGATTCCGCTGGTATTCTATCTCGCCCAGCTCGCCGTCGATCTCGGAGCGAGCCGGTTTGCCGACAGGATCGGCTACCGCGCCTGCGTCGTCGCCTCGCAGTTTCTCTCCGCGGCAGGCCTTTTGCTGATGGCGCTTCTGCCGGATCTTCTCCCCTCGCCGTTCGTCGGCGTCCTGATCCCGGTCGTCCTCTACGCCGTCGGAAGCGGCCTGATCGAAGTGCTGGTCAGCCCGATCGTCGAAGCCTGCCCCTTCGAGCATAAGGACGGCGTGATGAGCCTTCTGCACTCCTTCTATTGCTGGGGCGCGACCGGCGTCATCCTCGGCTCTACCCTTTTCTTCGCCCTTTTCGGCGTGGAGCATTGGAAGATCCTCGCCGGGATCTTTGCGATCCTGCCGCTTGTCAACGGCTTTCATTTCCTCGTCTGCCCGATCGAAAAACTCGACGGCGGCGAGCCGAGCGTCGGGATCAAAAACCTGCTCCGCACGCCGATCTTCTGGCTGATGATCCTGCTGATGGTCTGCGCCGGATCCTCCGAGGCGACGATGGCGCAGTGGGCTTCCGCCTTTACCGAATCCGCCCTCGGCGTTTCCAAGGCCGTCGGCGATCTCGCAGGCCCCTGCCTCTTCGCCGTCCTGATGGGCGTCGCCCGCCTGCTTTACGGCAGGTTCAGCGAACGGCTGGATCTCACGCGCGTGATGCTCTTCTCCGGCATTCTCTGCGTCGGATGCTACCTGCTCGCCTCGCTTTCGGCGATCCCGGTTTTCGGACTGATCGGCTGCGCGCTCTGCGGCTTCTCGGTCGGCATTCTCTGGCCCGGCTCGATCAGCGTTTCGGCACAAAAATGCCCGCGCGGCGGCACCGCGATGTTCGCCTTTCTCGCCCTTGCGGGCGACTTCGGCGCGGCGGTCAGCCCGACGCTGGTCGGCGGCGTCGCCGCGGCTGCGGGCGACGATCTGAAAATCGGTCTGCTCACGGCGACTATCTTTCCGATCCTTCTGGTCGCCGCACTCCTGATCCTGCGCGCCAAGACGCGCAAAGAGCGCAAACGATCTTCCCTCTGAACGAGAAAACCGGATCCCGTCGGGATCCGGTTTTGTATTTTTGTCAGTTTGCGGCTTTCAGTGTCTCGATCGCCTTTTTCATTTTGGGGGCATCTTTGACCCCGGCGTTCGCAAGCGTATTACAAGCAGTTTCAAGATAAAAAATCAATTCGCTCATCGAAATGACGAGTTCTTCATTTCCTTCGGTAACGATCCGTAAACCATGAAACCGGGGTATATTTGCTTTATCGAAATCATCGAGTTCATCCCAAAAAGAGCAGCTTGCATAATTATAGCCGCTGCCGATCCCCAGAGAAAGATTGTGAATGAATTCTAAAGGATCTGTATGGAAGGCTTCATTGATCAATGCAATCGCCGGAAAATGATTTTCATGGATCAAATCGGATTCTTTTAAAATAATATGATACATATTGGTTTCTCCTTGATCTTCCGGATAAGTTATTCATCTGTCAAAACGATTTGAAACAACTGTGACGGCTTGAAGTATTTTTTCGGGAGTTTCGTTGAATCGGACTGTTTTACCGTCTGTACCGATGAAATTGATTTCCAATGCTCTGAAATCATTTCGGATCACAATCGTTCCCTCTGCCCCGGCCGGTATGCCTTGAAGTTCTTCTTGGAAAACAACGTGAAATCTGTCTTCCATCGTATCCTCTTTTGCTGCTTCGACGTTTTGCGCGGGCAGGAGCGAATTTACCCATTGGTCTATCTTGTCGGATATTTCATTGAAGTATGAGGGATCGGAGTGCAGTTGGTCGGCATCTACGAAATCCGGATTCCGCCACCAGCCCGGCGCTTCTCCGCTCAGATGCGCTGACGCGCCGCACGCCGTGCACCACGTCCATATTCCGCAATGCTTGCTGTCGTGACGGTGAATATATATGTGTGCAGATGGATTCCGACATACAGGACATTGACACGGAAACCGCGTTCCGCCTTCGTTCGCCTTTCTGAAAATATCCATTATGATATCGTTGTCTTTCCACATATTATTTTTCCCCCCTGATATCGTTTTCGAGTGCATCACCGGAAGCATATGCTGTTATTTCCGGCGCGCCTCTGATGTCAAATTGCAGGATCCCGATTCCGGGCAAAACCGACGCTCGGCGAAGGATGCCCCGCCGGACTGTTTTGAAGCGTCATAAACCGTTCAGTCGCTCGGTTTCGTGGTCTTCCACCACGAATGACCCG
>CADBPA010000083.1 GCA_902796505.1 uncultured Ruminococcus sp. | reverse complement strand
CCGAAGATCGCGGCGCACAATTTCAAATACGCCTTCGGACATTTCCTGACGGCGAAGTACTGGCATTGCACCGAGCCGGGAGGACTGCATCTGACCATCTCCGACACCGGCTGGGCAAAGGCGATGTGGGGCAAGCTTTACGGGCAATGGTTTGCCGAAAGCGCAACTTTTGTTTACGATTTCGACAGATTCCATGCCGACGACATTCTACCGATGTTCAAAAAATACGGCATCACGACCTTCTGCGCACCGCCGACGATGCTGCGTATGATGATCAAGGAAGATCTGTCAAAATACGATCTCTCTTCGATCCACCAGATCACGACGGCAGGCGAGGCGCTCAACCCGGAGGTCTACCGGCAGTTCAAGAAACTCACCGGTCTGCGCATCATGGAAGGCTTCGGGCAATCCGAAGGGACGCTGATGATCGGCAACCTGCGCGGAAGTCAGCATAAGATCGGCTCGATGGGCAAGCCGGTGCCGCTCTACGACATCGACATCGTCGATCCGGACGGAAAGCCGGTCGGCGTCGGCGAGGTGGGCGAGATCGTCGTCCACGTGGAAAACGGTGCGCCCTGCGGTCTGTTCGCCGGCTATTATCAGGATGAAGAACACACCCGCGAGGCGTGGCACGACGGGCTTTACCACACCGGCGACACGGCGTGGCGCGACGAGGACGGCTTCCTCTGGTACGTCGGGCGCGTGGACGACGTCATCAAGTCCTCCGGCTACCGCATCGGTCCGTTCGAGATCGAAAACGTCATTATGGAGCTTCCCTATGTGCTGGAATGCGGCGTTTCCGCCGCGCCGGACGAGGTGCGCGGTCAGGTCGTCAAGGCTTCGATCGTCCTGACGAAGGATACCGAGCCGAGCGAGGAGCTGAAAAAAGAAATTCAGAACTACGTCAAGGCGCACACCGCGCCGTATAAATATCCGCGCATCGTCGTCTTCCGGGACGAGCTGCCGAAAACGACCAGCGGCAAGATCATGCGGAACAAACTGTGAGGCGCGGGATGGAAAGCAAACGAGTAACGCTGTTTGCCGGACATTACGGCAGCGGCAAGACCAACATCGCCGTCAATTACGCGCTGTGGCTCAAAAAGAGCGGCAAACCGACCGCGATCGCCGATCTCGATATCGTCAACCCCTATTTCCGGACGAAAGACAGCAAAAAACTGCTGGATGAAAACGGGATCGAGCTGATCGCCTCGGCGTTCGCCAACACCAACGTGGACTTCCCCGCTCTTCCTGCCGAGACCTACTCGCTCGTGATGCGGGACGACGTCTACGCGGTGATCGACGTCGGGGGCGACGACCGCGGCGCGCTGGCGCTCGGACGGTACACCCCGTTCATCCTCGCGGAGAACAACTACGAGATGCTCTTCGTCGCCAACGGCTACCGTCCCCTGACGCGGACGGCGGAGGAGGCACTGGAGGTCATGCGCGAGATCGAGGCGGCGGGAGGTATTCCCTTCACCGCGATCGTCAACAACTCCAATCTCGGCCGCGAGACCACGGCGGAGGATCTGCTCGCCTCGCGCGCCTTTGCCGAACGGCTCTCGGTCCTTTCCGGGCTGCCGATCAAATTCACGTCGGCGGACGAGCGCATCTGCCCGATCGGCGGGGTGGAGGATCTGTTCCCTCTCTCGCTCGCCGAGCGGTATTACGACGTCAACGACTGACGCGAAATTCCATTCCAACGGTTTCAACGAATAAGGTTTATATAAAGGAGATTTTTTATGCCGAAGCTCACCTTTAAGACCGATCTTTGCAAGGGATGCGGGCTGTGCGTTTCCGTCTGCCCGAAGAAGATCCTGAAGATCGCCAAAGACAAGATCAACAAAAAGGGACATACCCCCGTGGAAATGACCGACCAGGCCGCCTGCATCGGATGCGCCTTCTGTGCGACGATGTGTCCGGACTGCATCATCACGGTTGAGAAATGACGAGAAAGGACGGTTACAGATATGTCGGATAAAGTATTGATGAAAGGGAACGAAGCCATCGCGGAGGCAGCGATCCAAGCCGGATGCCGCCACTACTTCGGTTATCCCATCACCCCCCAGACCGAGATCGCCGCTTATATGGCGAAGCGGATGCCGAAGATCGGAGGCACCTTCCTGCAAGCCGAATCCGAGGTCGCCGCGATCAATATGGTCTACGGAACCTCCTCGGCGGGCTTCCGCGTCATGACCTCCTCGTCGAGCCCCGGAATCTCGCTCAAAAGCGAAGGAATTTCCTATATTGCCGGCGCGGATCTGCCGGCGTTCATCGTCAACGTCCAGCGCGGCGGCCCCGGACTCGGCGGCATTCAGCCCTCCCAGTCGGATTACTTCCAGGCGACGCGCGGCGGCGGACACGGCGATTATCACGTGATCGCGCTGGCTCCGGCGTCGGTGCAGGAGATGGCGGATCTCACCTTCAAGGGCTTTGATCTCGCGGACGAATACCGTATGCCCGCCATGATCCTTGCGGACGGAACGATGGGGCAGATGATGGAACCCGTCACGCTCGGCAACTACGTTCCGAAGCAATTTGACAAGTCCTGGGCGGTCACCGGCACCAAAATGCAAAGAAAACATAACATTGTGAACTCGCTTTACCTCAATCCGGAGGAGCTTGAGCGCATCAACTTCGAGCGTTTCGAGCGCTACAAGGTGATCGAGGAAAAGGAAGCGATGGCGGAAGAGTATCTCATGGAAGACGCCGAGATCTGCATCGCCGCGTTCGGTATTGCGGCGCGCGTTTCCAAAAACGCCATCGTTGCCGCGAGAGCGCAGGGCATCAAGGTCGGTATGATCCGTCCGATCACCCTCTGGCCTTTCCCGAAAAAGATTTTTGCCGCCGCGGCGGACAAGTGCCGCGCCTTCCTCTCGGTCGAGCTGTCGATGGGGCAGATGATCGAGGACGTTGAGCTGGCGACCAAGTGCCGCCGCCCGGTCACGCTCTGCAATCGCGCAGGCGGTATGATCCCCTCGCCCGAGCAGGTGCTCGCCGCGATCCAGTCTGTTGCAGGAGGTCTGAAAAAATGAGTATCGTATTTGAGAAACCCCACGCGTTGACCGACGCGCCCTTCCATTATTGCCCCGGCTGCACGCACGGGATCATTCACCGTCTGGTCGCCGAGGCGATCGACGAGCTTGGGATCGAAGGAAAGACGGTCGGCGTCGCCCCAGTCGGATGCGCGGTCATGGCGTACGACTACTTCGCCTGCGATATGGTGGAGGCGGCGCACGGAAGAGCGCCCGCCATTGCGACCGGCCTTAAGCGCGCCATGCCCGAAAACATCATTTTCACCTATCAGGGAGACGGCGACCTTGCCTCGATCGGTATGGCGGAAACCGTCCATTCGGCGACGAGAAACGAAAACATCACCGTGATCTTCGTCAACAACGCGATCTACGGAATGACCGGCGGCCAGATGGCGCCGACTTCCCTGCCCGGTCAGGTCACGCAGACCTCGCCTTACGGAAGAGACGTCACCCAATGCGGTTTCCCGATCCGCGTCTGCGAGATGCTTTCGACGCTCGACGGTCCGGAATATATCGCGCGCGTAGCGGTCAATAACGTCAAGAACGTCCGCGCGGCAAAAGCCGCCATCAAAAAGGCGTTTGAAAACCAGATCGCCGGCAAGGGATTCTCGCTCGTCGAGGTCATCTCCTCCTGCCCGACCAACTGGGGCATGACGCCGGATAAGGCGCTCGAATGGGTGCAGGACAAAATGATCCCCTACTATCCGCTCGGCGTTTATAAGGATAGAAGCGCAAAGGAGGAAACGAAATGAGTACGACACGCTTTTTGCTTGCGGGATTCGGCGGTCAGGGCATCCTGTTCGTCGGAAAGATCCTCGCCTATAAAGGACTCGTGGACGAGCGGCAGCTGAGCTGGCTTCCCTCCTACGGCCCGGAAATGCGCGGCGGTACGGCGAACTGCTCGGTCATCCTCAGCGACGAGCCGATCGGATCCCCGATCGTCGATCGGCCGGACGTCCTGCTCGCAATGAATCTTCCCTCGCTCGATAAGTATGAAAACGCCGTCGTTCCCGGCGGAAAGATCTTCGTCGATTCCACGCTGATCGGAAGAAAGGTCGCGCGCACCGACGTTGAGGTCTATTACGTTCCGGCGACCGGAATGGCAAACGAGAAGGGTTATACCGGACTTGCCAATATGATCCTGCTCGGCAAGATCATGGCGGTCTGCCCCGACATCGGCGAGCGCAACATCGAGGCGACGCTCCACAAGGTCATCTCGGCGCGCCATCAGGATCTTTACGATAAAAACCTTGCCGCCATAAGGCTCGGTTACGAATATCAGGATTAAAGGAGAACCAAGTTATGCTGGACATCAAGATCACCAAAACGACTGCGCCGAAGGAAAAGCCGGCGGACAGCGTTCTCGGCTTCGGAAAGTATTTTACCGACCATATGTTCGTTATGGATTATGACAAGCAGAACGGTTGGCACGACGCAAGAATCATTCCTTTTGCTAATATTAGTTTGCATCCGGCGTCCACCGTGCTGCATTACGGCTCGGAGATCTTCGAGGGACTCAAGGCCTACCGCATCGCGGACGGCAGCGTTCAGCTCTTCCGCCCGATCGAGAATATGAAGCGGCTCAACAGCTCCGCCGAGCGCCTTTGCCTGCCCGAGATCCCGGTCGAGGACAGTCTGCAGGCGCTGCTCGCGTTTGTCAAATGCGAGGAAGATTGGGTGCCGCATTCGGAAGGCACGTCGCTCTACCTGCGCCCCTTCCTCTTCGGAAACGACGAGCATCTCGGCGTGCATAGCGTCAATCACGCGACCTTTATCATCATTGCCTCGCCGAGCGGAAGCTATTACGCCGAGGGCATCAACCCGGTCAAGATCATGATCGAATCGGAGGACGTCCGCGCCGTCCGGGGCGGCACCGGCTACACCAAGTGCGGCGGCAACTACGCCGCGTCCAACCGCGCCGCCGAACACGCGGCGCAGAAGGGCTACTCGCAGGTGCTTTGGCTGGACGGCGTGCATCGCAAGTACATTGAAGAGGTCGGCGCGATGAACGTCATGTTCAAAATCAACGGCGAGATCGTCACCCCGATGCTCTCCGGCTCGATCCTTCCCGGTATCACGAGAAAATCCTGCATCGAAGTGCTTCGCAGCAAGGGCTATACCGTCCACGAACGCCTGCTCTCGGTCGATGAACTCAAAGAGGCGATGGCGAACGGAACGCTCGAAGAGGCTTGGGGCACCGGCACCGCGGCGGTCGTTTCGCCGATCGGCAAGCTGATGTATGAAGATCAGGAATATGTCGTCAACGGCGAGAAGATCGGCGAGGTCACGCAGATGCTCTACGATACCCTGACCGGCATCCAGTTCGGCAAGATCGCCGATCCCTTCGGCTGGATCGTGAAGGTCTGATAAAATAAAGCGAAAATGCAAAAATCCGGCTCCCGAAGGAGTCGGATTTTTGTATCGAAATAGGTTGATGCAGTCATATAGAAAGATGCAGAAAAGCCCTGCCGGAATCCGACTAAAAAAGCAAATATTTATTTGCAAAAAATGAAAGTACCGCCCGTTTTTCGGGCGGTACTATTTCGATACGAGACATTTCGCTTTTACTATCTTTCGATCCAAACAACTGTCGTTCCCGCTTGTCCCGCGACGCTGCTTCCGTCCGGCAGAAAGATGCGGATCTTTTTGTCGGTTTTTCCGTGGATGCGCACGGTCAGTTTCCCCTTCCGGCATCCGAGCGAGACTTTGCCGAACGACGTGCCGATCCTCTTCGCCGAGAAACCTTCGCGCCACCATGGATCAGGCACACCCTTGCAGATTTCTACCGCACTTCCGTCTACCGTCTCGTGGACGAAGGCGATCGCGAGCATCCACGGAACGAGCAGCTGTGAGGGAAGCGAGGTGTCTGCCCCCTGTGTCCATTGGCCGTCCCGCAGTTTCATCTGCTCGTAGTAGGTGTGGAATTTTTCGTTCCCGTGTGCGATAAGATGCGCGTAAAGAAGCGTCAGGAAGCGTTCCTTCTTCCCGCAATCGAGAAAATACAGCGCCATATTGTAACACGGCCAGTCGTCCAACCCTCCGAAAAGGCGCGTCATCCCGAAGTATTCGCCGCCCGCTCCTGCGCGAAGTTCTTCCACCGCTTCCTCCTGCTCTTCGGGGAGCAGACGGGAGGAGAGCATTTCGGGATAGTAGCGATAATTGGCGTAGACGTTTTCGGAAAGGCTCTGTTCGCTTCCTTCAATATCCTTCCGCGGGTTGGTGTTCCCGCTCATATACGCCGAAAAGACCTGCTCCGGGACGGGAAAGGTCGTTTCCCGACATCTTGAAAGTGTGAGCGGGAGAATAGGATAACCGAGATGCACGGGCGGCAGAAGTCCGAATCTCGTCGGCTCAGAGTGCTTCTTTAGAACGCTTTTTATCGAATCGTGAAGCTTTTTCGCGGCCTCCCGATATCGCTCGCCCACGCCGGGCAGATCGGAGAGCGCGTCCAGTCCCCGCACCGCCCACATCGAGTTTTGCAGGTATTCGTAGATCCGCCCGTTGGTGTCTGCCTCCGCGCACATCCGTATCAGCGTTTCGCCGTCTTCGTTTTCTGCGATGCGGGATAAGATCCCGTCCGCCAGACGGCAGAGGATCGGGAGTTCTTCTTTCAGTCGCCCGGCGGGGAGGAGGATCTTCCGGTACCGCCCCGCAAGCCAAAGGATCTGCCCGATCTCGCTTGCCGAGTAGGAGGGAAGCTGCGAGTCGCCCTGACGGTAGCGGATGCTCCCGCGCGCGTCCGCGACGTGATGCAGAAAATGCGCCGCCGTATCCCGCGCACGTCGGAAATTGCCCGTCACGCAGTCGGTGTAGATCGAAGCGATATAGTTCGGCGGAAAATCGTCGTGCGTCTCCACGCCGTAAAAGCCGTGTCCGTAGCGCGGGATCGCACCGTAATAGAAAGCGTCTGCGGCGGCAAGCGCGCCGTAGTATCCGCGCTCGACCTCTTTTTCAGGGACCGAGATCCGCGCAACGGTCGCAAGATTTTCTTCCCGATCGGCGAGTATGCCTGCGAGCGCATCGTAAAAGATCGCGGGATCGAGCGAGAGGATCGTTCCTTTTCCCGTGTAGCCCGCGTTGAAATAGTCAAAAGAGACCGTACCTCTGCCGTATTCGGTTCTTCGGACGAAGAAGGACGGCTCGCCGTCGGCGTCTCCGTGCGCTGAGAACAAGGTCAACTCGATTGCCGGCTGCCTGTGCGTCCAGCGCGCGAAAAGGACGGGGATCACGCCGTCGAGCAGCGACAGATCGTCCGGACGCGCACCGTGCGAAGCGTCTGCGCCCTTTCCGCCGGCAATCCCGAAAGCGGCGGGCGTCAGCGTCGGCGCGGAAGGAAAGTTTCTCTCCCACGGCGGCTGGTAAAAGATCTCCGCGCGTTCGTTTACGAAATACTTTTCCTTTTCTCCGGCGATCCCGAAGGAAAAATAGCCGACCGGATCGGCGACCGGGAGCATCGCTTTGGCGTGCGCGTAGGAGATCTCCTTGCGAAATTCCGCCGCGGCGGGATCAGATCCGGTGGAAAGATCGACCGGAAACTCTCCTCCCGCGTGCGAAAACCGGACGAATTTCCGATAGACGCGTCGCTTTCCGCACCATTCTGCGATCATCGCGGCGTCCGGACCGAAGCGTTCGGCAAAAGAAAAGCCGTCGCCGGAAAACGTGATCATTGTTTTGGCCATGTCGAAAACCTCTGCAGAAATTTTTCATTCTATCACAAT